>JADBYT010000022.1 GCA_020402865.1 Bacteroidota bacterium
GCTCTTCCGATCTCGCAGCACATCCGATATCTGGAAATATTTCGACGACAGCGGCATACTTTTCAGCGCACTGCAGCACTCACCGGCCGATTTCCTGCGTATGCTCACCGGCATCGGCGACGATACACCGCACATTGCAGCCAGCTATTATCAAAAAATGAGCTACTGGTATCAGCAGTTCGACAGTCCGTTTTTTAACGACGGACGCACCATGATACGGCTCAATGCCATGCTGCGGCTTTTGTCGTTTGGCAATTTTCATGTGCACACGGTGGTAATGTGTTTCCTTTCGCTTACCGGACTTTGCTGGATTTACAGGGTGCTTTGCACTGCATTTGCAGGCTGGCGCGGCAGGGGTGTGCTGGTGGTGTTTCTGCTGCCCTCAGTGCTGTTCTGGGGTTCGGGTGTGCTTAAGGAAGGTTTGTTGTGGCTGGGCATGGGTGCTTTGCTTTGGGCTGTGATGCTTGCCAGCGGTAAACATCCGGTATTGCGCATTGTTGTGGCATTTGCAGCGGCGTGGCTGGTGGCTGCTACACGGCTTTATGTGCTGGCGGCACTGCTGCCCGCACTGGGCGGCTGGTGGCTTGCAAAAAAATGGAACGCTCCGGCATGGAAACCACTTTCGGTTACACTTGCTGCCATGCTGATGCTTTTACTGCTGCTTCGACTTTGGCCGCAAACCGATGCTGTAAAACTGATTGCCGTAAAGCGAAACGATTTTATCAACCTCGCGCGCGGCGGAGCGTATATGTACGACAGTTTGCGCGTGCTGCATGTGGATGCTTCCATGCAGCAGGCAGTTGTTCGTGTGAACGATACACTGGTGCGAATAAAACCCGGCACACCCGTACGCTGGTGGCGCGTGGCTGATAATTTTATGGATACACTTTACACGGCCAGCTTTAACGACACAGCTGCATTTCGTGTACTAAGCAATTTACCGCGCGCAGGCACACTCACCAGCACCCGCTACATACGCCCCACCGCCGCCGACGTGCTGCGCATAATGCCTGAAGCGCTTTTTAGCATTACGTTTCGTCCGCTGCCATACGAAATACGCAACCTGCCGCTGCTGCCCGCCATTGCCGAAAACCTGCTGCTGCTGGCCCTGCTGACGATGCTGCTCATTGCAGCCCGACGCACACCACACAAAGCATTAGCCGTGTTTTGTATAGTTTTTGTATTGCTGCTGCTCACCGTTACCGGAATAACCACGCCGGTAACCGGTGCCGCTGTGCGCTACAAATCGCTGGCACTGCCGTTTTTGTTTGCCGCACTGTTTCTATACATCAATCCGCAAAAACTACCGGCATTCCTGAAACGCATACTCACCCACAAACCGAAAGCAGCACAATGACAACGTACATCGCCCTGCTGCGCGGCATCAATGTAAGTGGCAAGCGCCTCATTAAAATGGATGCGCTGAAAACACTTTGCACATCGCTCGGTTTTGAACACGTGCAAACATATATCCAAAGCGGCAACATTGTATTTCAGACAACCCAAAAGAAAACTGCCGTGCTGCAGGACACACTCCGCATCGCCCTCGAAACCGCGTTCGGGTTTGAAGTGCCCGTATGCATCAAAACAAGTACTGAACTCACGCAAATCATCACCCAAAACCCGTTTACATCCAACCCATCATTTAACCCCGAACACCTCCACATCACCTTCCTGCATTCCCCAACCGACCATACCCTGCTTTCAAAAATTGACCGCGAAAAATTTCTCCCCGATGAGTTTACCCTTATCGGCGAAGCAATCTACCTGCATTGCCCCAAGGGATATGGCCACACCAAACTCACCAACACTTTTTTCGAAAACAAACTCAAACAACCCTGCACCACCCGCAACCTGAAAACCTGCCTCACACTCCAACAAATGGCAGCGTCACGCTGATCCCCCAAAAGCCCCAAAGCGACGACACCCCTAAAAGCTCCCGACAAACCCCAAAAATTCTCCCACGAAACCAATTCCCTTCACTTCATTTAACACAAGTTTCATCCACACAACTTGACTTTCAGCTAAATAGTTGTACCTTTGCACCCTGAAATTCAAACCGATCCTCTGTAAATTCCTGATTAACAACACCTTACCAAAATGAACACGAACTCATTCTTCGAAGCCTGGCTCAACACCCAGAAAGAACTTACCGACAACTGGATGGAAAGCTCGCGCCGCCTGCAGGAAACTGTAAACAACGGAACCGTGGCCGAAAAAGGTGCTGCCATTTATCAGGAATGGCTCAACCGCCAAACCGAAATCACCAAAAAAGCAGCCGAAAATTCGGGCAAACTCATGAACGAGGCTGCACAGCAAAATACTAATCCTGCCGACGCCGCCACCATGTACAACAAATGGATGAGCGCACAGCAGGAAACCATGAACAAAGCCTTCGGCCAGTTCAACAACCCGTTTGCAGCCAACTGGAACAACTGGATGAATGCAAACAACACCCAGCAGTGGTGGAACAACTGGATGAACAACCAGCAGAATCCGTTTGCAAACAACCCCATGATGCAGTGGATGAATCCTGCAAACAATACTCAAAACTGGATGAACCAGTGGATGAACCAGTCGCAACACATGATGAATAATTTCATGAACAACGACTGGAGCAAACAGTGGACTGCCCAGTGGGAGCAGTGGAACAAACAAATTCAGGATCAGCTTGGCAAAAACACATTTGCCGGTATGACGGATATGAATGCCGCCTGGATGAAGTTTAACGAGATGTGGCAGCCCCTGTATAAATCAATGCAGGAAAACACCAGCGCCACCGAGTGGATGAAAAACCTGTACAGTGCCGAAGCCATGCAAAGCCTGATGGAAAACATGAAGCAGTGGATGATGCCCATGCAGGCCAAAGAAATGAACCAGCAGTGGCAGCAGTGGATGGAAATGAGTGCCAACTACAGCAAACACGTATGGCAGCAGTTTGCCGGCAATACACCTGAGCAGATGCAGAAGCTCATTCCCTTCCTCATGTTCGGCCAGAATCAGCAGAGCGAGTTCAATCCCTTTGCCATGTACCAGCGCGCCATCAACCCCATGATCCGCCTGTTCAATCCCGGCAAGGAAAGCGAAATTAACGAACGCCTTTCTGCTGTAATGACACTGATGAACGATTACGGCCGCAAACTGGCTGAAGTACAGCAGCACATTCAGACCACCACCTTCAAAACGCTTGAAACACTGATGCTCGAAAACTTTGAGCAGGCTAAAAAAGGTGTGGACCTGAGCAACAGCAAAGAAGTATTCCAGGCCTGGGTAAACCGCAACGAAGAAGCCTTTATTGCGCTCTTCCACAGCGAAGCTTACTCAAAACTTCAGGGCGAACTCCTCGACCTCAGCCTGCAGATCCGTCAGCATAACGAGCAGCTCATGGAACTTTACCTCCAGCCCATGCCCGTAGTACTGCGCAGCGAGGCCGACACCATGAACCAGACCATTTACGAACTGCGCAAACGCATTCACCAGCTCGAACAGCAGCTCGAAGGCAACAACGAAACTGCAGCCACAAAAAACACCGGCAAGAAAAAAGCCGCTACAGTCTAACGCATTCCTGATCCCCTACGTAATGAGCAGCGAAAACGTAATGAAAGACATGGCCGAAGCAGGCACCAAAATGGTTACTGCTTACGAAAACCTTGTACACGCCGGACCGGTTGAAGTGGGCACAACGCCCAAGAAACTGGTGTATAAAGTGGATAAAGTAAAACTTTACCGCTACGAACGCGAAACACCCGCCACTGTTACCACGCCGGTAATTATTTCCTATGCGCTGGTGAATCGCTTCGAAATGCTCGACATACAGCCCGACCGCAGTCTGGTACGTAACCTGCTCAATCTCGGTCTGGATTTGTATGTGATTGACTGGGGCTATCCCACCCGCGCCGACCGCTACGTAACGCTTGACGATTACGTGAACTGGTACATTGGAGGCTGTGTGGATTTTGTGCGCCGCGATCAGGGCATTGATGCCGTTTCGCTCATGGGCATTTGCCAGGGCGGAACACTGGCTACCATTTTCTCTGCCCTTCACCCCGAAAAAGTGAAGAACCTGATTACGCTGGTTACGCCCATCGACTTCTCGACCAACGACGGGCTGCTGTTCCGCTGGGCGAAAGACATGAACATTGACCGCCTTGTGGATGCACACGGCGGCGCAGTGCCCGGCGAATTCCTGAACAACGGCTTTGCCATGCTTAAACCCATGATGCGCATTAATAAGTACATGGGTATTGCCGACACCATGCAGGATGCCGACAAACTGATGAACTTCCTGCGCATGGAAAAATGGATCAACGACAGCCCCGATCAGGCCGGCGAATGCTTCCGTCAGTTCCTCAAGGATCTGTATCAGGAAAACAAGCTGGTAAAAGGTACGCTTGAGGTTGGCGGCAAAACCGTAAGCCTGAAAAACATCAAAATGCCGCTGCTCAACATTTACGCATCGGAAGATCATCTTGTACCGCCTGCGGCCTCCATTCCGTTCAACGATCATGTGGGCACCAAAGACAAGGAACTGTATAAGTTTCCGGGCGGCCACATTGGTGTGTTTGTGGGCGGACGTTCGCAGAAAGAACTGGCTCCCACCATTGCCAAATGGCTTGGTGCAAGAGACTAAGTAAATAAAGATGCTTGTTTGTTCCGGCTCGTTTTGCAGCAATGCAATGGGCCGGATTTTTTTTGATGGAAATGCGTAGAAATACGCAGTGGCAGATGTATGCGCTGAATTATTTTCGGCACAAACACCCAACCATGAAAAATATCTTTCTGCCCCTTCTTCTGCTGCTGTGCTTTTCGGCACAGGCACAAAACGCCCTGCTTCCGGGAAAATCGTATGTGCTGTCATCATCTGTAGTGGCTGTTCCGTGGGATTATGCGAACAATAAACAACAGGATGCCGGAGCACCGGTTACACTTGAACGCGGATATAAGTTTACACTGATGAATATTACTGCCGACAATCAGTTTGCAGTAATTGAATTGTGGCGTTTTGTGGCGCCGCATAATAAGCTGCTTACCGGATATACAAAAGACTCGCTAAGGGCTAACAGCTTTATACTGAATGGTAAACCATTGAATGATTTCAGGTATTTCCGCATTCCGCTTGCCGATCTTGCAGTAAAAAGCATTGCATACACGGGCCGCACACCGGTAATTGGTTTGCTTACACTGCCGGTAAAACTGCGCTTTGGTTACAACAGGCCCGGTACGGAGTTTGACTTTTCGAAAGATGTATCGCTGGCCGCGTCGTTTGCGGTGCGCAGGCCGTTGAACCACGGCCTTAGTCAAAGCTACCTGACCTGGGTAGTGGCTACAGGTTTTTCGTCCATTGCACTCGATAGTTTAACTGCACCCACAGCTGGCAAAAGTATTGATGCCAGCAGTTACACTTTTGCCACCGGGCTGATGTTTGAATTTAAATCGGGACAAATAGGCTTGTTTACCGGTGTGGATTTGCTGGGACGGAATAAGCAGCGTTATGGCTGGGTGTATCAGGGTTTGCCGTGGTTTTCGCTGGGAATAGGTGTGAATTTATTTTCAAGTGATAATTCGGCTGCGGGATCAAATACACAATCGGTTGCACCGGGTGGCAGTAATTGACACAAAATGCTGAATTTTGAGGCAGTCGCATAAAAGTGCGGCTGCTTTTTTATGCAACACTGTTTGCTTCCCGGTTTTGATGCACCGCTTTACTACAGCGTACAGGGCAATGCGAATTTGCCTGTGCTGTTGTTTGTGCATGGTGTGGCCGAACATAGTGTGATTTGGCAACCGGTCATTGATTTGCTTTCGCAGGAGTATTATTGCATTGCGGTGGACTTGCCCGGACATGGCGGGTCGATGAATTTTCGCGGAAACTGGAGCATGAATTTTTATGCGCAGGTGCTTCGGAAATTTATGGAAACCATGCAACTGCGCGAGGTAACATTGGTAGCGCATTCAATGGGTGCGCAAATTTCGGCAGTGCTGGCGTTGCAGGTTTCTGTGTATTTAAATGCAATGATTTGGGTTTCGCCCGCAGGTGCAGAAACGTTCTCTGAAAAAGAGGCAAAAATGCTAAAAAAATTTACGGCCCAATATTGGGAAAGCCCGCCAACAGAGGTTTTAGCGACTGAAAAGTTAAAATCGCATTTTTCATTTTCTGCCAACTTAGGTGCTTTTATAGCCAAGTTGGCGAAGTATCATGCTCCTGAAATTGCCAAAAATTTCAAAGAAGTAGTAATCTATTCTGTAAGCGGAATGCTGGATGAGCCGGTACACGCATATCTGCCTCAGCTAAAAATGCCCATGCACGTGCTGATGGGCGAACGTGATTTGCTGGTGCCCAACCGCTTTTTGCATCCGGCACTTACGCCGCAGCATGTGCTGGAGGAAGCACGGAAGCAGCTGCCGAACTGCAAAACCACTTTGGTAAAAAACGCCGGCCATTTTTTACCGGTAGAACAGCCCGATGTGCTGGCAGCTGCAATACGCGGAATGCGTAAGGATGCCCGTTAAGCCCAAAGCAAGTATGCCAGGCTGCAGGAATTTTACTGCACCAAGCGGTTTGAATATCCAGCCCTGACCGCAGCGGCACCCCGCAGGTGAAGCATGCTTCTGCAGCCACAACACCACGCGGAGTATAGCGGAGGGCAGGAGCGGACGGTATTTTGATGAACCGCTGTTTCGCTCCAACACCTGTTTACGTATTGCACCAACTGAATTGCGTATTTTCGCCACGATGACAACACTTCCGCAAACGGCTGCACTTTATTTTCAGTGGGACATACGTAACTGGTCGAAGGCGCTGCCGTGCTGGGAAAAGGCAATTGCTGCATTTCCGCAAACGGCGCAGGCACGCCGTGCGCTGGAACTTGGCGGACGTGAAGGCGGCCTCTCGTTGTGGCTGGCGCAAAAAGGATTTGAAGTGGTGTGTTCTGACCTGAGCGGCGCCGAAAGCACTGCGCTTCCGCTGCATACGCAACAGGGCGTAACTGCGCAAATTACCTACGCCGATATTGACGCTACGGCCATTCCGTTTGAAAACGAATTTGATGTGGTCGTTTTCAAATCAATTATTGGCGGCATTGGCCGCAACAACAACAAGGAAATACAGCAGCAGGTTTTTACGCAGATTTACAAGGCGCTGAAGCCGGGCGGCAAACTGCTTTTTGCCGAAAACCTCACGGCATCGCCCCTGCACAGATTCTTCCGCAAACGATTTACAAACTGGTCGGGCTACTGGCGCTATGTAACCGAGGCCGAGCTGCGGGAATTTATGCAGCCCTTTGCGCAGGTGGAATTGCACACCACCGGTTTTGCCGGCACGTTTGGCCGCAGCGAAAAGCAGAAAAACATGCTTGCCCGTGCAGATGAGATGCTGTTTAATGCGATCACTCCGGGGAGCTGGAAGTACATTGCTTTTGGCGTGGCGGTGAAGTGAACTGAGGCCGGTGGTTTCGACAAGCTCAACCACCGCGACAAGCTCAACCACCGCGACAAGCTCAACCACCGCGACAAGCTCAACCACCGCGACAAAAAAGCACCGCGACAAAAAAGCACTCAACCAGTTAAATCCTTACACGCACGCGCATAAGAAGCGGATGCACGGGCACCGGAAGTTCAGTGCCCAATACGCGGAAGGGCTGATAGCGCCAGCCAAACGTAAGCTGCACATTATTTACCCAGCCACCCATGAAACCGGCCGCACCGTTTTTCACATACACATGGCTGAGTGCCTCGCCCACAGGGCCACGCTGTTTGTGCATCTGCGTGAGCGGCAATTTTACTGCGCTGTGTTGCTGCATGCCGGAAGTAAAACCAAACCACATGCGCCTGCAGCCATTGGAGCGAAGCTCACGTTTTCCGGTTAAACGGTTTACACGTAACAGGGCTGCATCCTTGCCTGCAAATAAGCCCGCATGCGACGAATGATTGAAATGTACTTCGCTTTTGCGGGATGTTTTGGCAAACACGTTTACCGAGGCAAACAGGAGCACAAGGACAAGAATGGTTTTCATGGCGCATTAATTGAATGACGGCACAAACATAGCACCCTGCCCAACCCTTATGAAACGGGAGTTTGCCGCTACTCAGCCACAATATGCAATTTGTGCCACGCTACCCGGCTTTTGAGTAATTCCTGACGCATTTTGGCGGTTTCTGACATCGGAAAGCAGCGATTTGCAGTTTTTGCAAAATAAAAACACACCCAAAACCCTCTGCTCGGGAATTACACAAAAGCCTGAATATGGGGAAATTGCAAAGGCACTTTGTCTGAAGGCCGGATCAGCAAGATATTTTAGCGCACGTGATCGATTTTTAAACTCATTATCAATTATTTACAGAAAAGCCAATCCGATTTTCCAAAAACATATTTCTTTTCCTCACATCTTTGTTGCGTACTACTTCAGTAGTCAGTTAAAAACAAACAACCGTGTAGCCACACCACAACAAGCACAGTTTACAATCCGCAAAATCGGATTCACCCCCCGGAATAATACTGATGCTTTACCACCCCAATCCACCCGCTTCTCTTCCTGGCATTACAGAGGCTGATTGTTTACAATCAGCCGTTTGCAGAAAATCGTTTACGAGTTTGTACATTGGTACACCGGCTCAAAAACGACCCCGCTGCTCTCAACCGGCAACCGGTAAGGTACAAAACCTTGCCCCGCAAAAAGCCGGATTTAAATTGGCTAATCATCAGCAACATAATTCCTAAACCATTTAATTATTAAACAAATGACAACAAACCTACTTCCTTATCTCTGGTTACTTATTCCGCTGGCGGCACTCATTTTCTGGAAACAGGTGCTACGGCTTTTCTTTGGTATGGTTATCGTTCCTGAAGACCGCATAGGTCTGGTAACCAAAAAGTTTGTGCTCTTTGGCCCGAACCGCGAACTGCCCGACGGGCGTATTGTGGCTGTGAACGGTGAGGCCGGTTTTCAGGCGCATACACTGGCTCCGGGTTTATACTTCGGTAAATGGGTATGGCAGTATGAGATTACCCTGCAGCAGTTTATTGTTATTCCGCAAGGGCAGATTGGCCTGGTGGTGGCCAAAGATGGTAATGAACTTGAAAGCGGACACATTCTTGGCCGGCGGGTTGAATGCGACACCTTTCAGGATGCTGCGGCTTTTCTGAGCAACGGCGGACGCAAGGGCCGGCAAACCATTTACATCACCGCAGGTGTATATCGTATAAACACCTTTCTGTTTGATGTGCAGCTTACGGATATGACGCACATTCAGGAAAACATGATTGGTATTATTACCACGCTTGACGGTATGGCCATTGAGCATGGCAACATTGCCGGCCGTCTGATTGAAGGGCACAACAACTTTCAGGATGCCGATTCATTCCTGAGCGGAAATGGTAATAAGGGTTTGCAGCCGCAGGTTATTCAGGCCGGTTCGTATTACCTCAACCCGTGGTTTGTGCATGTGGAACAGGTGCGCATGACCGAAATTCCGATTGGTTCGGTGGGTGTAATTATTTCGTACTACGGTGAAGAAGGGCGCGACCTGAGCGGTGCGGAATTCAGACACGGCAATATTGTGGGACGTGGTTCGAAAGGTGTGTGGGCTGAGCCTTTGGGGCCGGGTAAATACCCCATCAACCCCTACATTATGCGTGTGGAAACCGTGCCCACCACTAACCTTGTACTGAACTGGGCCAGCGCACGCTCGGAGTCGCACCAGCTTGACAAAAACCTGAGCACCATTACCGTGCGTTCGAAAGACGGTTTTACGTTTAATCTTGATGTGTCGCAGATTATTCATATTCCGATGAACGAAGCGCCGAAAGTAATAGCACGCTTCGGAAACATGAACAACCTGGTGAGTCAGGTGCTGGAGCCTACAATTGGCAACTATTTCCGAAACTCGGCGCAGGATGCGGAGGTTATTGACTTTCTTGTATCGCGTAAAGAGCGGCAGGAGGCTGCTAAAGTGCACATCAGCAAAGTACTGGATGAGTACAACGTGCATGCGGTTGACACGCTGATTGGTGATATTGTGCCGCCTGAGTCGTTGATGAAAACACTTACCGACCGTAAGATCGCGCAGGAGCAGATGGCCACCTACGAAACACAGCGCAAGGCGCAGGAAACGCGCCAGTTGCTGGAAAAGGAAACCGCTATTGCCGAGATGCAGAAAGAAGTGGTAAAAGCCGAACAGGGCGTAATGATCAGCGAACGCATAGCCGATGCGGCGGTGAAAAAATCGACCGGTGAAGCGCAGAGCGTGAAAATTCAGGCCATGGCCGAAGCCGAGCGCAACAAGATTACCGCTGCCGGTGAAGCCGAAAAAGTGCGCGTACTTGCCGAAGCCGAAGCTGAGAAAACACGCCTCACCGCAAATGCCGAAGCCGAGAAAATTTCGGTAACCGGTAATGCCGAAGCCGAAAAGATTCTGGCCATTGGTAAATCTTCGGCCGAGTCGTACAAACTGGCTGTGGAAGCGATGGGTGGAAACAACTTTACACAGCTGAAAGTAACCGAAGCCATTGGTACCAATAACATCAAGATTATACCCGATGTGCTTATTACCGGCAACGGCGACAGCGCCAACGGCCCGATAAGCGGACTGCTTGGTTTAAAGCTTCTTGAAAACATGAATGCGAAACCGGCCGCACCACAAACGCCGGAAAGCACCACCCCACAAGCCGAGGAGAATAATGCATAACTCCGACGCACGCGGAGAAGCATAAACGATAACCCCACCCGCTTCTCCGCAACCTTTTGCCACAAAGCCGCTTCTTTCACAAAGCGGCTTTGTGGTTTTTATGTACATTTGCACACAAATTACGCGGATGTGTCGTAATTGGTAGCCGAGCCAGACTTAGGATCTGGTGCCGAGAGGCGTGTGGGTTCGAGTCCCTCCATCCGCACAATGCCCTGCCCTTTTCGGGCAGGGTTTTGTTTTTTTTCCAGAGGGACGGGATTGTAGCGAAGCGAAATGCAATTATTCAGATTGATCAATAATCAATCAATTTGCGAAATATCCAATGTGTATGGATTGCGTGAAGATGACAATTACTTCACCACAAAACCTGTTTCGCCTGTCTGAAGCGTAAGTTCAATTATTTCCACCTGCTCCACGTTTGCCCTTACAGGCCCGCGTTTGCACCAGCGGATAAATTCATCCAGCTGCGTTTCGCTTCCCTGTGCTTCGGAATATACATTTCCATTCGACAGGTTTTTCACAAAGCCGGTAATTCCAATTCGCTGTGCTTCGGCGGCGGCTGACTTGCGGTAAAAAACGCCTTGAACTTTTCCTGAAATTGTAAGTGCATATCGTTTCATGGCCTGTGCAATTTCAGTTTTGACCCGGATGCAACCATATTTCCTCTGCCTGAGGCGGCGGCTGACTCACCAGCTCAAGAGCAGCTTCGGCTGTATCGGCCACCTGCACAAAACGCCGGTTGCGTGAGGAGAGAAAACCTTCTTCCACCATTGTGTCAAGTTGGAGCAGCAAATGCTGGTAATACTTTCGCGTGTTAATGAGTACGATGGGTTTGGCATGCAGGCCAAGCTGGGCCCAGGTAAGTATTTCAAACAATTCATCGAGTGTACCAAAGCCACCGGCCAGGGCTATAACGGCATCGGCTTCCTGTTCCATTATGGCTTTGCGCTGATGCATGGAAGCGGTTTCGCGCAGGTCGGCTACACCGGCGTGCCCCACTTCTTTCGTATTTAAAAACGTGGGAATTACACCGGTCACTTCTCCTCCATGCCGCAATACACTGTTGGCGGTTACGCCCATAAGTCCGATGCTGCCGCCGCCATACACCAGTCTGATATTCCTTTCGGCCATGAGCCGGCCGAGTCCGGCAGCCGTTTCGGCATAAGCGGGATGATTACCTTTTGACGCGCCGCAGTACACGAGGATGCTTTTGATCATTTTGCTAAAAATCAATTTGATAATAGAACAGCGGTAAAAAGCCGAGCTGATACTGTTCCACAACCGGATTGGCAGAAGGCTGCAGCGGATTGGGCGAGTACGTGAGACCGAGAATGTTTTTACGGTTCAGCACATTTACAAAGTCGATACCGATTTCGTGCGTTACCTTTTTGCTGTTTAAACGCCACAGCACTTTCAGATCGACTCTGAAATAAGCCTTGCTGAACTGCAACGAATTGCGCAGCGAATCAACCAGCACTTCGTCGTTTTCCAGCTTTGATGCCGCCGTGTCGATTGGCGTGTACCAACGTTTACCGGCCATTGTAATTTTTCCGCCCAGCTGTATGGTTTGCCTTTCGCCCAGCTTCCATTCTCTTGCCGCAAGTGCATTCGCGGCATAGCCGGTGTTAAAATCCGTGTTGCGTGTCACACCGTCGCTCCCTTTGTATTTTGCATCAAACACCGATGCGGTGAATAAAAAGAAATATCCTTTCGCAAAAAACTTTTCAAGCGTTACTTCCACGCCATAGTTGGTGCCGCTGCCGGTGTTTACCAATGTATCGGGGAAGAAGCGGCTGAACCCGCTGCCCTGATTCAACACCGAAAACGACGAGCTTTTCTTCTCCACGGGTACATCATACAATTGCTGGTAATACGTCTCCACCTTCAAACGCATTACCGGTGTAACCAGCCAGTCGTAGCCCACTACGCTGTGCAGGCTGCGCATGAAGTCGAGATTTTTATTGTGCAGCACATACGGCTCGGATGTGGCGGGTAAATGTGTGTAGTAAATGTAAGCGGGCAAAATCTGACTGTGCATACCCACGCCTGCGCTGAGTGTATGTTTGGGCGCAACTGTCCAGCGCACACCCGCACGCGGCTCCACCGCCGTGCTGCCGTTGAGTGTGAAATACTGCGCATGCACACCGGCATTGAACACCAGCAAATCAGTTGCGCGGAATTTCCACTGCGCATACGGCTGCAGCAAAAGCGCCGTGCCTTCGTAGTCCTGACGGTTACGGAAAACAAACAGCTGTTCGCTGTGAATACTGTCCACAAGCGTATTGCCAAACATTTCGTTAAACATGCCGGCTTTAAATACGTTGCGGCTGCCCAGTTTGCGTGTAAACGAGAAGTTGAACGTGTAGCGCGTTTCGTTGTTCTGGTATCCCATTTTCGGGGTAATGGAATCGATACCGAAGTTTACGTTGCGCCATACCAGTGCGTGAAATGATTTCGACTGGCGATGACTGGCGGCCACCACCGCACGGAAAAGTGTTTTATCATTGAGCGGTTTGGTGTACACCATGCCCGCCACACCCATGCCGGTGGCAAATTGCTGGTCGCGGCTGTCTTCGCCGTAGAGTTCGTCGCTGGGTTCGGTGTACTTGCTTACGAGAATATTTATATTGCTCAAACCACCCAGCCCGAAGAATGAGAGATTGCCACCCTTTCGCAAGGGGAAATTGAGTTTAAACGCCGCATCCTGATAGTTGGGCACGGCACCGGTGCCAATGGGAATATTGGCGGCTTCAAACAAACGCAGTGTGGAATAACGGTAGTTAATCAGAAACGACGAACCTTTGGCTTTATTCAGCGGCCCCTCGGCAGTAAGTTCAGTGCCAAGAAAACCAAACTGCCCGTTAAACTCAAAGCGTTCATTATTCCCGTTACGCATTCGCAGGTCGAAAGCGGCAGCAATGCTGTTGCCATATTCGGCCGGAAAAGCGCCGGTAAAAAAATCGGAATTGGCCAGCACTTTATTATTGATCATACTCACCGGGCCGCCGGTGGTGCCTTCAATGGCAAAGTGATTGGGATTGGGAATATCCACCCCTTCGAGCCGCCACAACACACCCATGGGCGAGTTGCCGCGCACCACAATATCATTGCGTGAATCATCAGCTCCCTGCACGCCGGCAAAGTTGGAGGCCATACGCGCCGGATCGCCTCGACTGCCTGCATAGCGGTTTGTTTCCTCCACAGAGAACATGCGTCCGCTTACGCTGCTCATTTCGTTATTGGTGCCGTCTTTGCTGCTGGCCTCAATCACCACCTCATTCACCTGCACTGCCGACTGCTCAAGCTCAATATCCATAATCAGCTCTTTTCCCGAAGAGAGAATAATATTGGGCATCGCCCAGAGCTGATAACCCGTATAACGTGCTTCAAGTGTGATACGCCCCACGCCAATACCCGTAACGCGGTAGTTGCCCGACACGTCAGTACTGGCCCCGCCAATTACCGTGGAATCACGTTTAATCATAATCACCACACCCGGCAGCGGCGATTTGGTGTCTTTATCCACCACCTTTCCGCGTACAGTTTGCGTAAGCGGAGCCGTTTGCGCCCATGCCGACAGACTAAGTCCGAAAAAAGCCAGCAAGTAAAACAGAGGTTTCATAGTTGCTTTTGATAAGGAGTTTGCAGCCAAATGTAGGGATTACCACAAACCAGTCAAGTGCAGTTGAAAAACCTGCGGTTTATTTTTTCGTTATGGCATTTTTCAATAAACAATGTTCCCGCATTTCGCATTTATTGCAACTACTCAGAAGCCCTGAGGCATTCAATTTATGCCCGGCCCGGTCAAACACCTTTTTTATCATTCGTTCCATACTTCGTTCAACCGTTTTACAACCGGATACCCTTTTTATTTACACCAGTTTAAGAACCCGTATTTATACAATACCAAAGTAAATCACCGGGATTATCATTTCGCTGAAACACCCGTATTTACTAACTTTGAGGTCAATTACATAACCTGATTTTAAGAATCGGAATCTATTCCGTTTACCGATAATTCAGGTTCATTGAACTACAAAACCAAACCGTTTACCGATTTTTTGAATCGAAGGTAATTTCTACCCGTAAATTTGGTAAAGATTGTTTCACCAGCAAGGGTTACCGGTCAGGTTTAAGGGGTTAACTGAGCGGTACAAAACCCGGTGAACATTTCGACAACAGGTTTTTTGGGGTTAATCTGTTGTCGATCTAACAGAAAAGCGCTGCCGCCAGGTAGTGCTTTTCTTTTTTACAGCAACAGATATTTTTTTCATCGCCTCCGTTCGTCCGATATATCATTCCGCTCAACGATTTGTAAGAACAAAAAAACAACTTGGTTGTATTTTTGTACAGGTTTGTTCACCACTATGGGTTGCCGAAGCAGGTTTAAGGGGTTAACTGCCCGGCATAAAACCCGGTGAACATTTCGGTAACAGGTTTTTTGGGGTTAACCTGTTGCCGAATAATGAGAAGCACTGCCACCCGGCAGTGCTTCTCTGTTTTTATGACATTGTTAAAGTTCTTTTTTGAGTTCGAGCAGGAAATGACGGATACTTTCGAGCGATTTCACCATTTCAACCGTGTTGATGGTGCCGTATTTGTTCTCTCTGAGCTTTTCCCGTGCGCCTTGCAGCGTGTAGCCACGTTCTTTCACAAGGTGATAAATAACCCTGAAGTTGTTTACATCATCCTGTGTAAAAAGCCTGTTGCCTTTTTTATTTTTCTTGGGCTGAATAATATCAAACTCTTTTTCCCAGAAGCGGATGAGCGAAGTATTTACCTCAAACATTTTTGCCACCTCACCAATGGTGTAGTAAAGCTTCACCGTTTCACGCTCTTTGTAAGGCATATTAATCGAAAGATTGTGAAGGTTGCGAAGCGAGTTCGATAAGACGCTGATATTGTTCGGGCGTAAGGTCGCTGTAGTAGTAGTTGATGGGGTTCATCCGCTCGCCGTTTTTCAGCACTTCGTAGTGTACGTGTGGTGCCGTTGATAAGCCGGTACTGCCCACATAGCCGATAATCTGACCACGTTTTACTTTTTCGCCCGGCTTCACTGCCATGCGCGACATGTGGCCGTAAAGTGTGGTGTAGCCGTTGCCGTGGTTAATCACTACATGGTTTCCATAGCCCTGTGCTTTAGCGTCAGCGGTTTCCACAACACCATCGCCGGTGGCGTAAATTTCAGTGCCTTCGGGAGCGGCGAAATCCATGCCGGGGTGAAATTCGGCAGTTTTGTAAATGGGGTGTGTACGCCAGCCAAAGCCCGAAGGCGCGTGCCGCAGGTCTTTGTTGGAAATGGGCATGATGGCGGGTATGCTGGCAATGAGTTTGTCTTTTTTGCTCGCCAGTTTCAGCAAATCGTCGTACGAGCGCGACTGGATATACATTTGTTTGGCCAGTTGATCGGTGCGCTGCGTGAGGGCGGTCATGAGCTGCGTATTGTCGAAACCGTCGAGCCCGGCGTAACGGTCGGCACCGCCAAAACCGGCTTTGCGTATGGCATCGGGAATGGAGTCGGTTTCGAGGATAACACGGTAAACGTTATCGTCGCGGCGTTCGAGGTCGCTCAGCACGGCGCTCATGTTGTCGAGGCGGTTGTTGAGGCGGCGGTACTGTGCCTGCATTTGTTCGAGTTCGCGCTTGAGCCGTTTTTCTTTGGGCGAATCGAGGTAGTTGTAGGCAATGATTACTGCCACCGCACCAATAACCGAGGCCGTTGCCAAAAACGAAAGCACACGAAAAATGCGCACACGCAGCGGTGTTACGAACTTTTCGTAGGTGAGGGTTTTGGTATTAAACCTGTACCTGATTTTCGACATAAGGCAGCGGCCTGTTTCCGGTAAAGGCCGAATAACAAATATAAGGTTTGTGTTTGATTTGCGAGCCTTTACCGTTCACCACGTATTCCACCCGCTGAACCACCCCTGATTCCACCTAAATGAAATTGCAACGTTCGTGCAACGTTGTTCAAAAAACGGCAGGATGCACATCGCCTAACTTTACAAGCGATGACTTATTTACGTCAACTTTGCACCGTGCAACAGAAAGCGTACAAGTGAAGCGGAACATCACAGTGACCGGTAAAGTTTATGAAAAAAATTGCCTTACAACTATCCATTTACATACTTTCCCTGGCGGGATGCCGGGGTGAAGCGGAAAAACCTGCTGCAACGGGACGCCAGCAAATCGGCAAAGTAAAAGCCATTGTCATTATGCCCGAAAAAATCGGCGAAAGGCTCGAAGCTTCGGGCACGCTGCTTGCAGCCGATGAAGTGGCGCTGATGCCCGAAATACAGGGCCGTATTGTCATGCTTAACCTGCCTGAAGGCCGGCGCGTTCAAAAGGGTGAGCTGTTGGTGAAACTTTTCGACGGCGATCTTCAGGCCCAGCTGAAACGGGTAAAAGCCCAGCTTGCTGCTGCCGAAATTACCGAAAAGCGCCAGAAAGAGCTTCTTCCGCTCAACGGCATCAGCCGGCAGGAATACGACCTTACAGTTACCTCTATTGAAACACTGAAAGCCGAAATGGCGGCCATTCAGGCGCAACTCACCAAAACCGAAGTACGCGCGCCATTTACCGGCACAGTAGGTTTGCGTAAAGTGAGTGATGGCGCCATTGTATCGCCCGGTACATTGCTTGCCAACCTGCGCGCCAGCAGCGAACTCAAGCTCGACTTTACTGTGCCCGAAGCCTGGGCCGCCCGTGTAAACAGCGGCACCGAAGTAACTTTTAGAACCGAAACCGATACGCTTACCCATAAAGCCACTGTTATTGCCACCGAGCAAAGCGTGGAACAAGGCACACGCACATTAACCGTGCGCGCCAAAGTAAATGCCGGTGGCGGCACACTGCTGCCGGGCGCATTTGCACGTGTAGAAATTCCGTTTGCCGGCACCGACAGCATGGTCATTGTGCCCACCAACGCACTCCTTGCACAGGGCCGTGGAAACAGCGTAATTGTAGCACGCAGCGGCGTGGCACACTATGTAAAAGTAGAAACCGGCGCACGCTACGCATCGGGCATTGTTATTCGCAAAGGCCTGCATGCCGGCGATACTGTCATTACATCGGGCGTACTGTTTATCAAACCCGGAAGCCCCGTTCAACCCGATTTAACCCAATAAACGCCTGCCTATGCTCTTGTCAGACATTGCCCTGAAAAGGCCGGTGGGTGCCATTGTACTCAACCTTATAATTATACTCTTCGGAGCGGTGGGCTACACGTTTCTCGGCGTGCGCGAATACCCGGCCATCGACCCGCCCACCATCAGCGTGCGCACTTCCTACACCGGCGCCAACGCCGAAATTGTGGAATCGCAAATTACCGAACCGCTCGAACGCGCCATCAACGGCATCGAAGGCATACGCACCATTTCATCTTCATCAGCACTGGGCGTAAGCAACATTACCGTTGAATTTGAACTCAGCGCCAACCTCGAAAAAGCGGCCAACGATGTACGCGATAAAGTATCGCAGGCTACGCGAAATCTGCCCCAGGACATAGACGCGCCGCCCTCGGTTTCGAAAGCCGATGCCAACAGCGATCCGGTAATTTTCATGCCCGTGCAAAGCACCGAAATGAGCATTGTGGAACTGAGCGACTTTGCCGAAAATGTGCTTCAGGAAAAACTGCAAACCATTCCGGGCGTTAGCGAAGTACGCATTTTCGGGCAACGCCGCCCCGCCATGCGCCTCTGGCTCGATCCGGGCAAACTCGCCGCACGTAACCTTGCCGTGCAGGATGTGTTTAACGCCCTGCAGCGCGAAAACGTGGAACTCCCCGCCGGTAAAATTAGAGGCAACACCACCGAACTCACCGTAAAAACATTCGGCAAACTCACCACCGAAAAAGACTTCAACAACCTCATCATTTCTCAAACCAACGGACAAACCATACGCCTGCGCGATGTGGGCGAAGCCGTAATTGGTCCCGAAAATGAAGAAACCGCCATCCGCCGCAACAACGTGTATGCAATTTCACTGGCCATTGTGCCACAACCCGGTGCAAACACCGTTGAAATTTGCGATGAGTTTTACAAACGTTACAGCGAAATACAAAACACACTGCCCAAGGGCATGATTACCGATATCGGTATCGACAAATCCATTTTCGTGCGCCGCTCAATTGAAGAAGTGCAGGAAACACTGCTCATTGCGCTGGTACTGGTGGTGCTTATCATTTACTTCTTCTTCCGAAGCTGGGCCATTGCATTCCGTCCGCTCATTGATATTCCGGTTTCACTTATCGGCACATTTTTCGTGATGTATCTGTTCGGCTTTTCAATCAATGTACTCACGCTGCTTGCCATTGTGCTTGCCACAGGGCTTGTGGTGGACGATGGAATTGTGGTGACGGAAAATATTTTTAAACGGATGGAAAAAGGGGTGGACAAAATGACGGCTGCACGTGAGGGTACGCGCGAAATTTTCTTTGCCGTTATTTCCACTTCGCTTACGCTTGCCGTGGTATTTATTCCGGTAATTTTTCTGGAAGGATTTACGGGCAGGTTGTTCCGCGAATTTGGTGTGGTGGTTTCGGCCGCCGTGCTTATCTCAGCAATCGTATCACTTACGTTAACACCTGTGCTTAACGTAAAACTTACGCGCAACGTACATGCCCGCTCACGCTTCTACAAATTTACCGAGCCTTTCTTCAACGGACTTGATCGCGGTTACGGGCGCTGGCTCAATGCGTTTCTTCGTCAGCGCTGGATTGCAGTGGCTATTCTGCTGCTTTGTATGGCGGGAGCATGGTTCTTTAATTCCGAACTCAAATCAGAACTTGCACCGCTCGAAGACAGAAGCATTGTGCGCTCTACGGTAACCGCACCCGAAGGCACCGATTTTGATGAAATGGACCGGCTCATCCAGCAAATTGCGGATGTGGTGATTGACAGTGTGCCCGAAGCCAACATGATTTTCGGAGCCACTGCACCGCCGTTTGGTGCGCAGGGCAGTGTAAATACAGGTTTCATTAACGCACTGCTCAAAGATCCCGAAGACCGCGAAGCCACACAGCAGGAAATTTATAACCGGTTGCAGCGCATGTATAAAAAAATAAACGAAGTGCGCATCTTCCCTAATCAGGAGCAAACAATTACTACCTCGCTTGCAGCAGGATCGCAGTTGCCGGTGCAGTTTGTAATTCAGAATCTCGACTTCGAAAAAATAAAAGCCGCGCTGCCGAAATTTCTTGAAGAGGCCCGTAAAGACTCCACCTTCGGCAACGTGGATGTGAATCTGAAATTCAACAAGCCCGAACTGCAGGTAGTGATTGACCGCGATAAAGCCGCCGAGCTTGGTGTGAGTATTCTTGATGTGTCCAACACACTGCAACTTGCTTACAGCGGCCGCCGTTTTGGTTACTACATCAAAAACGGCAAGCAGTATCAGGTTATCGGTCAGGTAAACCGCGATAACCGCGACGAGCCTTCTGATCTTTCGGCGCTGTATGTGCGCAATGGCAAGGGTGAAATGATCAGGCTCGATAATGTGGTGAAAATGCAGGAAACCAGTAATCCGCCCACGCTGTTTCACTACCGGCGTTATAAGTCGGCCACAGTGCAGGCTTCGCTGGCCGAAGGGCGAACACTTGGCGAAGGCATTGCTGCCATGCAGGCCATAGCCAAACGCGTGCTCGACGATTCGTTCCGCACTGATCTTTCAGGGCCCTCGCGCGATTTTGCAGAGAGTTCGTCGAACACTTCGTTTGCTTTCATCCTTGCGCTGGTACTTATCTACCTCATTCTCGCCGCGCAGTTCGAAAGCTTCAGCGATCCGTTTATCATTATGCTTACCGTGCCGCTGGCCCTTGCAGGCGCATTACTTTCGCTTTGGTTGTTTGACCAGACGCTGAATATTTTTTCGCAAATCGGGATGATTATGCTGGTGGGGCTGGTTACCAAAAACGGAATTATGATTGTGGAATTTGCCAACCAGCTGCGCGAAAAAGGAATGAGTGTGGCCGAAGCCGTGCAGGAAGCGGCGGTTGCCCGTTTGCGGCCTATTCTTATGACTTCGCTGGCTACTGTGCTGGGTGCTTTACCCATTGCACTTGCGTTGGGTGCCGGCTCGCAAAGCCGTATTCCGCTGGGCATTGTCATTGTGGGTGGTTTGCTGTTTTCGCTGCTGCTCACCCTGTTCGTTATTCCGGCCATGTACCGTTTGCTTTCACGGCGAAAACAGGTAACTGCCGAAACTGTTACACCTCAACACCACACATCATGAAGCAACTGCTTGCCCTCATGATTTTTATGCCCGCGCTGCTAAGTGCTCAGGAACTGCTTACCCCAGAGGAAGCGCTGCGCATCGGCATGAAAAACAACTACGACATTCTGCTTACCCGCAATGCCGCTGATGCTGCTGCCCTCAACAACAGCCCCGGTGCCGCAGGCATGCTGCCCGATGTAAGCATTAATGCAGCCGCATCAAAAAACCAGAGCAATATTCAGCAGCGTTTTGCAAACGGCAACGAAATAAGTTCGCCCAATGCAGGCGGACAAAATTATTCGGCGGGTATTGCACTGGGCTGGACGGTTTTTGATGGCATGCGCATGTTTGCCACACGCGAAAGGCTTGAGCAACTTGCCACCGCCGGCGAATACACCTGGCGTGCGCAGGTACAACGCACTGCGGCCGACATACTGAGTGGTTATTTCAACATTGTACGGCTTGGCGAACTGCTGAAAGCCACACAGGAAGTAATTGCCGTAAACGAAGAACGTGTACGCATTACCGAAAACCGTGTAAACAGCGGGCTGGCTGCCAGAAACGAATTACTTCAGGCGCGCATCGACCTGAATGTGCAGCAGGAAAATCTTATTTCACTGCAGCTTTCACACTCGCTTGCCAAACAGCAGCTCAATCAGCTCCTTGCCCGCGATGCCCTGCTTGCCTTTGCCGTAATCGAAACTATTCCTGATGCGGTAATCGAAAACAGGGCGCAGCTGCAGCAGAAAATCCTGAGCAGCAATCCGGAATTGCTGGCGTTTCAGGCGCGCGTAAATGCGGCAGGGCAAACCGTGCGCGAGGCGCGTGCAGCTTACATGCCTGTAGTGCGGCTCAACGGCGGCTACAATTTCGGCCGCACCGAAAATGCCGCAGGCTTCAGCCTGTTTAACCAAAGCTACGGCTGGCAGGGCGGTGTTACGCTGGCTATGCCGCTTTACAGTGGTGGCAATGTTAAACGCAACGTAGCCACAAACCGCCTGCAATTTGCCGATGCCCGCTACCAGGCCGAACGCGCCTCGCAGGCAGTTAGCCTGCAACTGCACAATGCCCTGCAAACGTTCGATGCACGCGCATCCATGCTCACACTCGAACACGAAAATGAAAACATGTCGCGCGAGAACATCAAAATTGCACTCGATCGCCTGCGTCTCGGGCAGGGCACTTCGCTCGACGTAAAAGAAGCACAGGCCACACTTGCACAATGCCTCACACGCAGCATTCAGGCCCGCTTCGATCTGAAAATGGCCGAAGTAAGTGTGAAACAACTGGCTGGCGAGCTGTAGCTGCTTTCTGACTTTCCGAATATTCACACCACTAACAGAAAATACCCGCACCAGCCAACTTTATTTGCTGGTGCGGATATTCTTTGCTGAGCAGGGAAGTAAAACGAAATGAACTTTGAGGCTGTTAAAAATCATCCTCTTACTTATCCGAATTTGCAATTTTCACTACCGCAAAAATCTTATTCGCCAGGAAGAGCAATGCGCCAAGCCCCCACAACACAGCAGGAATCAAAAAGATAAGTGCAACTGCCAGAATATAAGCCAGCACAAAACACAGCAAGGCAGCACAACCAATAATCAAGGCAAGCCTGAAATTACCTGAATTGCCCTCATAAAGATAAAGACCAAGGGCAGGAAAAAACAGCGCCACAATAATGCAAAGCATCTTATTACTCTCATCGCCGCCTGCCGGTAAAGCTTTCCCCTTTTTTAATCTTTGCGTATTAGTGTTTACCCGGCTCGAATACTGCTTCCCTTTTTTGGAATGATGGTTTGTAATAGCAGACCGGAAATCAGGTTTTACACCAGAAATATCAGTGTTTGCGATGCCTCCCTCAGGCACAGCCACATTGTGCCATACGGCAGAATCCACAACACTGCCCACCTCTTGTGCAGCTTTCAGGGTGTCTGCAGTTGCCAATTGCTGTGGCGTATTTTCCGTTAATTGCGCTTCAGCATGCCTCACCTTAGTAGTATTAAGGTCGATATAAAATCCCTGACGATAACGGCGCTTTTCAACCGAAAGGCTGTGAGGGAAACTGCACGAAGCAAGGAACATTGTTCCAAAAAGAAGAGTAAAGATTAATGTTTTCATGGCTTTTTTTTTGCCAAAACTATTTTAGATATAATTTATTTAAATCAATACTTATATCTATTTCAATCCATAAAATCTAATGAATAATCTGACTAATCAAATCAGATGATTACTTATGCTTCAGCTCCTCAGCCTCAGTCACGTCACCCTCTGTCTGCTCTTTTACACACTTCACTTTCAAAGCTGCCGAAGGCAGCAAATCAAAGCTGCAAAGCTGCGGAAGGTTTCACTGCCGAAGACAGATAAACCTTCAAAGCTGCGGAAGGTTTTACTGTCGAAGACGGATAAACCTTCCGCAAAAATTAAGCAAGTCTCCAGACTTGCGAAACTTCCACACATACTTCACACATCACACACACACATCACATCACACATCATAATCAATCATCACACACACATCAAAACAAGCTTTGGAAGATTTACACCACTCAATTCCCGATCATCACCCCATAAGCCTCCGGAATTTCCACACCCCGAAATCCGTTCGACAACGCAAACAATAAATAAAACGCAAACAAAATCCCCGCACTCACAATAACCACCATCTGCCCGCGCGGTGAAACACCCAACACCTCACGTTTCATCTTCTTCCCATGCACCGCCGCAATATGCCCGAAAAACGCTATTACCGCTAACAAATAATACGGCACAAAAAACAGGTTAAACGGAAACGTTACCAATCCGGCCACCCCAAAATAATAGTTCGTATCAAGCCCCAGCACAAAGCGCCCGGCCATTACCGCTCCCACATGAAACAAAAAGAATACAGCCAGATACAAACCGCTCCACACCTGCAGCCTGTCTGAAAATCCGGCCGCCGTTTTACGCAGCTTTTTAACTAATTTCAACCCGGTTACCACCTGCACCAGCACCGCCGCCAGCAGCAGCGTTTCTACAAACACATTCCTGTACACCATGCGCAGTGTGTGCATAAGTTCAATATGCGCCTCTGCACCAAAAATGCTCCACGCATGGTTAAACAGGTGCAGTCCGGTAAATACAGAAATAAGAATTCCCGAAATGTAATGCAGCTTTTTCATCAGTTAAACGTTTATACCAATGACTGCCGCCGGAGCGTTTTGTGACAAGCCGCATCAAAAAAAATTACCCACGCACCTTCAGCTTATCCGGATTCCGCAAAAACAGCAGCTCTGAAATGCCTTCCTCATCATACAACAGCGTAATGGCGGCATCAATTTCACCGCTGGAGTTGTCAATTAGCAACGCGGCGGGCATACCGTTGAAAAAAGCCGGCTCGTAACGCAGTTCGGTTTGCTGTTGCGCATTGTGCTGCTGTATGCCAAACAAAAACTTCAGCACTTTTTCCAGTCCGGCCACCGGTTTCAGTGCGGCCCAGCGTTTGCCGCCACCATCGCTGTACACCACAATATCCTGTTTAAGAATGCCTTCCAGTGCTTCGCGGTTCTGGTGGTGCAGCGCAAACAAAAACGCTTCGGTAAGTGCTTTCAGCTTTTCAGGATCGGCCGGGGTGGTTACACTTCTGCGCAGTTTTTCGCGGCTGCGGTGCAGCAGCTGGCGGCAGTTTTCGGGCTTCTGGCCGGTGAGTTCGGCTATCGTTTCATATTCTTCGCCGAAGCTTTCGCGCAAAATAAATACGGCACGTTCAAGCGGATTAAGCCGCTCAAGCAAAAAAAGCAGTCCGTACTCAATATCCGGCAACCCGGCATCGGGCGTGCTGCTTATGTAAGGTTCGGGCAGCCACGGGCCGGTGTAAAGTTCGCGTTCGGCTTTCAGCCGGCTCAGCCTGTCAATGCTGGCGTTCACGGTCATCCGTGCCAGATAGGCTTTTACATTTTCCACTGCCGCATTATCGCGTTGCAGCCATTGCGCAAACACATCCTGCACAATATCTTCTGCCTCCGCAGTTTCACCCGTCATCTGATAGGCAATTTTACACAGGTAAGGGCGCAGCGCAGAAATGCTGTTTTCAGATAATGTATCCACAGCGCAAATGTAAAAATCAGGAGCGAACCGTAGGGTGCAATAAAAAACCGTCCGGCTCCCGTCTTACGCTCCAATGCAGCATTCCCTCTCAAAAGCATGCTGCCCTGCTGCATTTCCGCTACAGCCGGGGCTATTCATTCAACCCGTCAGACGCAATAAAAAACCATAAAAATCGCCACAATTTCCTAAATTTGCACCGCTTAAAATACCGCCTGCAAAGGCATCCAACCTATGATGAACGCCGCCGAAATACGCCGCACTTTTCTCGAATTCTTCCGCTCAAAAGGTCACGAAATTGTGCCCTCTGCGCCTATGGTCGTTAAAGACGACCCCACGCTCATGTTCAACAATTCGGGCATGGCGCCGTTCAAAGACTGGTTTCTGGGCAACACGCCCGCCAAATGGCCCCGCGTGGCCGATACGCAGAAATGCCTCCGCGTATCAGGCAAACACAACGACCTGGAAGAAGTGGGCGTGGACACCTACCACCACACCATGTTCGAAATGCTCGGCAACTGGAGCTTTGGCGATTACTTCAAAAAAGAAGCACTTGCCTGGAGCTGGGAACTGCTTACCGAAGTCTATAAACTGCCCAAAGACCGCCTCTACGTAACCGTGTTTGAAGGCAGTGCCGATGATAACCTCGGTTTCGACCAGGATGCATACGATGTGTGGCGGCAGTTTCTGCCCGAAGACCGCATTCTGCGCGGCAATAAAAAAGACAACTTCTGGGAAATGGGCGATACCGGCCCCTGCGGCCCATGCTCCGAAATTCATTTCGACAGCCGCCCCGACAGCGAACGCGAAAAAGTACCCGGCCACACCCTTGTGAATGCCGATCATCCGCAGGTTATCGAAATCTGGAACAATGTGTTCATGGAATTCAACCGCCGCTGGAAACAAAACGGCGGTGCGGCCGAACTTACCGCGTTTGAACGCACATTCAAAGGCAGCGAGGCTGATAAGAAAAAAGCCGCCGCAAAAAAACATTCCGAACTCACCGTGCTCGAAGCGCTGCCGGCCCGCCACGTGGACACCGGCATGGGCTTTGAACGTTTGGTGCGTGTAATCCAACAGAAATCGTCGAACTACGATACCGATGTGTTTCAGCCGCTCATCAGCATGATCGGTGTAATGACCAACAACAAATACACCGGCACCGACAGCAAGCAGGACATTGCCTTCCGCGTGCTGGCCGATCATATCCGAACCATTTCCTTTGCCATTGCCGACGGGCAGCTGCCTTCCAACACCGGTGCGGGTTATGTAATACGCCGCATTCTGCGCCGCGCCGTGCGTTACTACTATTCCTTCCTCAACCAGAAAGAACCGCTGCTTTGCAACATTGTACCCACGCTGGCTACCGAAATGGGCGAGTTCTTCCCCGAACTCCGCGACCAGCGTGCATTAATTATGGCGGTAATTGAGGAAGAAGAAAAAGCATTTCTGCGCACACTCGCCGGCGGCATTGTGCGTTTTGAAGAATACGTAAAAAAGAATCCCGGCAAAACAATCGACGGTGCTTTCGCGTTCGAACTTTACGACACTTTTGGTTTCCCGATCGACCTTACCAACCTGCTTGCCCGCGAAAACAACGTGGCTGTTGATATGGATGGTTTTGAAACCAACCTGCAGGCGCAGAAAGAACGCTCACGCGCGGCTACCGCCATCGACACCGACGAGTGGGTGGAACTCATTAAAGAAGCCCAGCCCAAATTCATCGGCTACACCGATCTTACTTCCGAAACGCGCATTGTACGCTACCGCCGCATCAAGGCCAAGGGCAAAGAGTCGTATCAGCTGGTGCTCGAAACCACGCCGTTTTACGCTGAAAGCGGCGGACAGGTGGGCGACACCGGCTGGCTCGAATCGGCCAATGAGCGGGTGCGCATTATGGACACCAAAAAGGAAAACGGCGTAACCGTACACTTTGCCGAACGCCTGCCCGAAGATGTGAGCCGCACCTTTACGGCCACGATTGACAGTGCCGTGCGTAAGGCCACCGAAAACAACCACAGTGCCACACACCTGCTGCACGCCGCGCTGCGCAGCGTACTGGGCACACACGTAGAGCAGAAAGGTTCGCTGGTAAACGGCGAATACCTGCGCTTCGACTTTTCGCATTTCAGCAAAGTGAGCGAAGAAGAAATTGCCGCCATCGAAAAAATGGTGAACGAAAAAGTGCGCCAGAACATTGCCGCCGATATCCGCGAAATGGCTATCGACGAAGCAAAGGCGCAAGGAGCAATGGCGCTCTTTGGCGAAAAATACGGCGACCTTGTGCGTGTGGTGACGTTCGACAAAAACTACTCCATTGAACTTTGCGGCGGCACACACGTACCGGCTACCGGGCAAATCGGGTTGTTCAAAATAACCAGCGAAGCGGCTGTAGCTGCCGGTGTGCGACGTATTGAAGCGATTACGGCAACCTCTGCTGAAAACTTTATGAACGAGCAGCTTCGTCTCGTGCGCGAAGCCCGCGAAATTTTGAAAAACCCGAAAGACCTGCTCAAAAGCATTCAGTCGCTCATTGATGAGAAGAAGGCTTTAGAGCAGGAAGTGGAAAAAATGCAGCGCGCCAAAGCACAGCTGCTCAAAGGCGAACTCCTTGCCAAAGCCGAAAGCATAAACGGCATTACCTTCATTGCCGCGCAGGTTGAACTCAACAGCGCCGATGCAATAAAGGATCTGGCCTACGAAATACGCACGCAGGTGGGCGACAATCTTTTCCTCGTGCTCGGTGCCGAGGTAAACAGCAAAGCCTCGCTCACCCTCATGCTTTCCGACAATCTGGTAAAAGACAAAGGCATGAATGCCGGCCAGATCATCCGCGACCTTGCCAAAGAAATTCAGGGCGGCGGCGGCGGGCAGCCTTTCTTCGCTACTTCCGGCGGAGCCAATGTAGCCGGCATTCCGGCGGCGTTGAGTAAAGCGAAAACGGTGTTGGGTTAATCTATTTTTTGTGGTAATTCTTGCGCGGGTGCATTTGAACAGCACACAGGCAGAAAAATAAAAAACTCGTAAACCCCTCGCAGGTCTTCGGAGACCTGCGAGGGGTATCAGCCAGATTATTTTTCTGCCTGTGTGCGGAATTACTGTTGAAACTCAGCGCCTGCTTAAATCGGTTGTTGTAAATAATAACAAGGCAAACGAACAGATAAACGAAACAGCTTGGATGACACGCTGGGACAATTTTATACCGACATTGTTTCACACCTTCAAGTATTGTAAATTACTTCCATGAAAAAAATATACTCCTTTTAATCGTTGCTGTATTTTTCTCTGCTTTCTCGTATTCGCAGATACAGGTTTTAAAAGATTTTGACTTCAATAGCGGAAGCTATTACCTGCTGGGGACTTACAGCGAAAGTGATAAAAACGGTCTTCAGGATACATTAGGTGAATTTTATACCGACAGCATTCCCTTGTTAAACCAGTTTAAACAGGAATGGATTTTCAGTACACCCGGAGAAAAATATTCCTGCGGCTATCATTACCGGATATATATCTGCAAAAATAAAGCAGTGTTAAAGACAATTTGGATAAATCTTAACTGCAATGAATTGGTTTGCGATGGAAGATACTTTTATTTCAACTCTGATAAACTCCGGATTTTTAAAGGCAAACTAAAAAAATTAAAAACAGTTTACGAAGACTTCAAGACTATTGAAGAAGCCCGCCACAAACGAAAAGAAATTCTTAACCACCCTAAACTGATTTGTACCCCATATAAACCGTGGATAGATTATGAAGGAGAATTTTGGTTTACCTATACTTACCCAAATCCTAAAACAGATTACCTGCTCGGTGCGAAAGTATTTCTTGATAAGCTCACTGTCGAATTAAAAAATAGCTATCCCAATGAGACATTTATTCTGGACGATATGGGTGGTTCACTCACTGAAAAATTTGTGCACGTATATTGTAATAAATCACTTTCAGAAAAATTTTCGCTTTACCCGCGGGAAGAATGGAGTGATTTAAAGCCTGACCTTATCAGTTACTGGATTCCCTGAAATTAATACGCCGCAAAACAGGCCTCTACCACTTCCCCCCCGAGCCGCCGCCGCCAAATCCACCTCCTCCAAATCCCCCGAATCCACCACCACCGCCGCCCCAGCTTCCACCGCCGCCCCAACTGCCGCCGCCGCCCCAGCCGCCGCCAAAGCCACCAAAGCCGCCAAAACCACGTCCGCCAAACGTACTTCCACCGCCACCGCCGCCTTTGATCACATAAATAAAAACCACCACTACCACAAAAAGAATAATCAATGCGGTATAGCGGCGCGATTTCTTTTTGGGTTTCACGGCAGCATCTGCATCGTCAAATGCATCGCGGGCCATTTTCATTAGTGCATCCGTGGCCTCGTCGAGTGCACCGTAGAAATCGCCATTGGCAAAACGCGGAATGAGAATATCGTTTACAACGTGGCTGTTGCGGGTGGCGTTAATTTTTGCGTGTAGTCCTTCACCTACGGCTACAAACACATCGCGCTGACCTTTGCCACCGGTAGGTTTCACGAGAATCACCACACCATTGTCGAAGCCTTTGGTGCCCACGCCCCATTTTTCGCCGATGTAGGTGGCATATTCCCACGCGGCATAACCGGCCAGATCATCCACAATAACAATGGTGATCTGATTGGATGTTTCGTTATTGAACCTGAGCAGTTTTTCTTCCAGCGCCGCTGTTTCGCTCGCTGAAAGAAAATCGGGAAACGCTTTGGAAAGGTTGTTTACCAGTCGCGGCGGATCAGGCGCATCGGGAATGCCCTTGTAGCGGTCGGTTTGCGCCCAAAGGCTCAGCTGGCCGAATAAAAATCCGATCAGAAGAAGGAGTTTATACAGCCGGTTGCTCATCCGAAACTTATTTCATTGGTAAGCTCATTCGGATTATCCGAATTGCCGGGGAAATGCGAGGCCAGCTGCAATCCGCAATGCTCTACTGCCGTAGTTAATCCTTGCGCAAAACGTTTGGCACGAAAATCCTGACGCAACTGCTCCACAATCTGATCCCAGAAACCAGCAGGCACCACCTGATTAATGCCGCTGTCGCCAATAATGGCTATTTTATGCGAACGCACTGCCACGTAAATCAGCACACCGGTATGCGCCTGCGTGTGTTGCATACCCAGCTTACGAAACACACGCCGGGCACGCCATTGCGGACCAAACCAGCACCAGTTTTCGAGGTGGATGCGAATTTCACCACTCGTGCGCGATTCAGCACGGGTAATGGCTTCTACCAGTTGCGCCTGCTCGGCTTCATGCAAAAGATCGTGTGCGGCCGACATGGATTATTTGGTTTCAAAATCAACCTTCGGGGCTTTCTCCGCTCCGGCATCGCTTTCGAAATAAGGCATGGTCTGGAAACCAAAAATGCCCGCCCAGATATTGCCCGGAAACTTCTGCACACGGGTATTGAACGTCCCGGTAATTTCGTTGTAATCCGTACGTGATTTCTTAATCATGTTTTCCGTTTCCGAAATCTCGGCGCGGAGTTCGGTAAATCCGGCATTGGTTTTCAGGTCAGGATATTGCTCCACCACCACCATCAAACGGGCCAGCGCCGAAGATACATTGCCCTGCGCTTCCTGAAACTGCTTCATTGAAGCGTCATCCAGCTTTTCGGGGTTGATGGTTACTTTTGTTGCGTTGGCGCGGGCATTAATTACAGCTTCCAGCGTAGAACGCTCAAAATCAGCCTGCCCTTTTACCGTGGCTACCAGATTGGGAATTTTATCCAGACGCAGCTGATAAGCCGCTTCCACGTTCTGCCAGGTTTTGCGAACCTGCTCGCGCGATTCAACCAGACCGTTGTACGTGCTGCAGCCATTCATACCGAAAATAGCCAGAAGAAGAACGGTTGCAATCAGAATAATTGTTCCTTTACTCATTGCTTGTGTTTTTATTAGTGTAGTCGTTTGAGATGTAAAGATATTGTATCGCTGCATTAAAACAGGTAAATATCCGGTTAATTCGAGCGGGAGTAATTAACCGCCACCATAAATTTCACCACACTGATAAATGAACTCAACATATTGAAACAGATAGCTCCGGTTATCATCAACTCATTTGCTACCCGGAAAAGATCGTGCAATACAACTACGCCGTAAAGCAGCTAAAAACAATAAATGTAGTTATTGAATTTCAGGCCGGTTGCCAAATTATTGTATTTAGTACACAAGAATAAACTACACAAACAGGCTATTTAAAATATTAATTTGTATATTGATTTTCCCAATCAACTAATACAATTCTTCGTCAAACTATGTATCGATTACTCTTTTTACTGTTTCTTGCTCTTTCGCAACCCTTAGCCGCCCAGTGGACAAACCTTAATTCAGGCACTACAAACTGGCTGCGCGATGTGGATTTTATTTCGGCCGACACGGGTTTTGTGGCCGGCTATTCAGGTACAATTCTGAAAACTACAGACGGAGGCTCCAGCTGGACATCCTTATCCTCAAACACAACCAATAATCTTTTCGGTGTGTGCTTCATTTCATCGTCAACGGGTTGGGTATGCGGAAGCAACGGAACTATTTTAAAAACCACCAATGGCGGGCAAACATGGGTTTCGCAAACTTCGCCGCAATTAAGTACACTGCATGAATTGTTTTTTGTGGATTCACTCAACGGGTATATTGCCGGTGAAACTGGCACATGCCTGAAAACCACAAACGGCGGCGCTACATGGACAATTCTGAGTATTGCAACGGGCAATGGAAAAGTATCCGTATTCTTTAACAACATTGACACCGGCTACATTGCCGGCATCGGAACATTTGATGCTGTGATGAAAACAACCAATGCAGGAACAAACTGGTCGAACATCTTTTACAACTATTTTGAGGAAATAAGCTCAATATACTTTACCGATGTGAATAACGGATTTGCCGTAAGCAGCGTAAACAATCTGGTATATAAAACCACAAACGGCGGCCTGACCTGGACAAACCAAACACCTTCGGGTAATGGGGGTTTGTATGCTGTAACCTTTCCCACACCGTCAAGCGGCTATATTGTGGGTGGTTTTCCCGGCAACGGCAAAATTCTTAACACGAACAATGCCGGTAATACCTGGTCTGCCCAAACGTCTCCATCAACCGAGCCATTATTCGGTGTAAGTTTTGCTGACAGCCTCACAGGCTATGCGGTGGGAAGAAACGGAACAATTATTAAAACCACCAATGGCGGCGGTGTGGGCATGAACAACGATCAATTGGCCTCGGCATGGAGCTTACAGCCCAATCCGGCTTCAACAATAATTCAGATACAAAGCGAGTACGCAATTTCTGAAGTAAATATTCTCGATGTGAGCGGGAAAACAATTATGCAAAACAGTTTCAACGCATCAATACTGGATATCAGCAATATTGCCGCTGGCGTGTATATCGTTGAAATTGTAACCGAAAAAGGGGTATCGCGCAAAAAAATTATTAAACAGGGATAACCATGTTCTGACATCCGCATGACTGGTCAACTTCCTGTGCACGGATGATTATTCGTAGTGAATTAACAGCATCAGATTTCAGAAATAATACTGCTATTGGAAAGCACCAGCGAAAGAAAAATGTAAATTGGCACAACCCAAACAAGTTGATTAACCATCCGCCCCGGCATGAGCGGAGACCGAACCAAAAGCCCGAAAGTGCAGTTACTCAAAAAAATATACGATCATCTTTGCCGCAAAGCGTCTATCTACTTTTTTGCATTTCTGATTATCTTCACGTTCGATCGAGGCAACAGGTTTAAGGCTTTACCTGTTAATACAGACTTCGGTCAGTTCGAGTCGGATGTGGCCGAATACTACCTCTATCTGCCCGTATTCTTTTACGGCACTCCCGAAGAAATCACGGCTAATTTTAAAGCAAACAAGCGTACTCTGGGCATGGCCATCATGTACACACCGGCTTTTCTTGTTGGCGATTTCATTGCCCGGCAAACCGGAGAAAAACTGAATGGCTACTCACCTCCGTATCAAAAAGCATTGCGCTGGGGAAGTATCATTATTGTGGCTGCCGGGCTTTGGTTTACCCGAAAAAGCCTGCGCATGTTTTTCAGCGAGCCGGTGGTGATGCTGACCTTGTTTGCAATTTTCTTTGGCTCAAATCTCTTCTATTACACCTATGGAACCGGCGAAATGCCACATAGTTATGAATTCTTCCTCTATGCGGTCTTTGTATATCTCTCCTTGCGTTTAATCCTTCATCACCAAAACCGTAATTTGCTTTGGCTGGGTATTATCGGTGGAATGATCGTACTCATCCGGCCTACGGATTTTGTGATTTTGCTTTTTCCATTTTTATTCAAAATCAGCACCTGGACCGACTTCACATCAAGAATTAAGCTACTGACAAGCCGGCGGTTGCTGCTTCTTGGCTCAATCCTTCTTTTTGCAATTCCGCTGATACTGCAAATGATGATTTGGAAAAAGTATATCGACAGCTACGTTTACTACAGCTACGGCAAGGAGCATTTCTTTTTCAACGATCCGCAAATAGCTAATTTCCTGTTCAGCTACCGCAAAGGCTGGCTGCTTTACACGCCCATCATGCTTTTCGCATTAACAGGAATTCTGCTTGCATGGAAACGACTGGTTGAGTTCAGATACTTCCTGATCATTTTCATGGTGCTTAATATCTACATCTTAAGCAGTTGGTGGGACTGGGGATTCGGCGGTTCATTCGGATGCCGGGCATTAATTGAAACGTATGCTGTGCTGGCTTTTTCAATGGCCGTATTTATCAACTGGTGCTTTACGCTCTTTTCCAAAAAGCTTGTACTTAAACTGGCCTTTCGAAGCGTGGTGCTTGTTTTACTTTACCTGTTAATCGAACTGAATCTTCTGCAAACCAAACAATATAAATACCTGATTATTCACTGGGGCGGTATGAATGAAAAAGCCTACAAGCATGTTTTCCTGAGAGAGAGACTTGAAAAAGGAGAACTCGAATACTACCACAACTACATTGTGAAAGAACCAGACCTGGAAAAAATGATAAGAGGGAAACGGGATTAAGTAGTGCTTCAATCAAATCACTGTACTTACTACAAAATAGTTTATAGCAAACTAAATCTGGTATGCCTCATCTTAAAATTGCAATTGTAGGGATAGGAGGTGTGGGGGGATATTTTGGCGGATTACTAGCCCGGAAATATTACGGAAGCACACAAATTGAAATCTGTTTTCTTGCACGTGGCGCTCATCTGCAAGCCATACAGCAAAACGGACTCTGTGTAATTAAGGGAGACACTTCGTTTACCGCATTTCCTGCTATAGCCACCCACAATGCTGCCGATATTGTGAATGCAAACATGGTGGTTATCTGCACAAAAAGCTACGATCTGGAAAGCGTAATCGAACAGATAAAACCCTGCGTAAATAACGACACACTAATTTTGCCCTTGCTCAACGGAGTTAGCAGCGTAGAAAAGATAAAGCAGCATTTTCCTGAAAACACAGTACTTAAAGGCTGTGTATATATCGTATCGCGGCTTAAGCAGCCCGGAATAATTGAAAATTCGGGCAACATACAAAAACTGTTTTTCGAGCTAGCCGACGGACGCAGTGAAGCGTTAATGCAGTATGAAGCTGTGTTCCGGGAAGCTGGTATAGAAGCAAACTGCACTTCAGATATTTCTTCCGTAGTGTGGGAAAAGTTTGTCTTCCTTTCGCCCATTGCCACCATTACCTCCTGCTACAACAAATGTATCGGCGAGATACTGGCTGCCCCCGAAACAGAAGCAAGGCTTCATTTATTAATTAACGAAATTATCGGGCTGGCAAAAGCCAAAGGCATTCCTTTTGACGAAAAAACCGGAGAAAAAACCTTTGGCAAAATCCGTTCACTTCCATTTGAATCCACCACTTCCATGCATACCGATTTCGTAAAGCATAAAACAAAGACAGAAATCGAAACATTAACCAACTATGTAATTGAAGAAGGCAAAAAGCATAATATACCCACACCAACCTATTTACAGATGTATGAGCAATTGATACGCCTTTAAGCAAATCCCAAACGTAATTCCCCTAAACTGCAAAATACATGAATAAATTTATCGGGCTACTGACGTTTGTAATTCTCAGCACCGGCTTATATGCTCAACAATCAGAAAAGATTTATCTCAATAAAGCCGACTCCACACGTAATTGTTACACAGCAATTACGCCACCCAAACAGCCGTGGAAAGGATTGCTGGTGCTGCTGCCCGGTTTTGGCGAAGATGCAGAAAGAGTGATGCAGCAAACCAATTTGCCCAAAACAGCCGCACGCAACGGCTTGCTTACTGTTATTCCCACCTTGCAGGACGGCCCGCTTTCGTTTACTACCGACAGCATCAGCCAGCTTACATTGCAAACTATAATTGATCATGTGCACAGCAAGTACAAGATTGCAGGTCTTCCGTTTTACATCGGAGGCTATTCAATGGGTGGCTCGGCGGCAATTATGTATGCTGAAAATGCCAGTAAAAAGCCTGCTGCTGTATTTGCCCTTGATCCGCCACTCGACTTTGAACATTTTTACAATGCGGCTGTACGCGATATTCGCATTTCAGTAAACCGGGCACCTCATTCAGAAAGTCAATACATGATAGACCGGCTTAAAGCAATTACCGGCGGCACACCTGCCGATACGTTAAGTGCTTACCGGAAAATATCGCCTTACTCGTTTACCGATACAACCCAAACTGCAATCAAAAAATTAGTTCACGTACCGGTTCGTATATACGCAGAGGCTGATGTGCGCTGGTGGCTTGATGAGCGTGGCTTCGACCTCACCAATACAAACATTACCGAATGCTCGGCCATGATAAACGAATTGCAGCGGCTGGGTAATACCAAAGCCGAATTGGTGGTAACGGTCAATAAAGGCTACCGTAAACCCGGAAACATCCGCCATCCGCACTCATGGAGTATTGCGGATAGCAATGAGCTTGTGAAATGGTTGCTTACGCACAACTAAAAAAGCCCGGAACGTAACACGAAGAAGATGGCTTTACATTCCGGGCCTGGCATTTAGAGGCTGTTTAAATTTTGTTTTTGAGATTTGTTATGAGTGGATTTTTTCTCAGACAAGGCGCTTTTCGCAGGCGATACTTAGAGCGTATCGACAAGAAATGCAACGCAGGATGGGGAAAAATTCACCATAACAAAGCCGA
>JADBYT010000023.1 GCA_020402865.1 Bacteroidota bacterium
ACCGCCGCCGCCAACAACGGCAACCGCGACCTGATGAAACGCATCAACAACCGCCTTGGCTTCAGTGCCACTGAAAAAGCACAACTGGGCAGCGGAGTAGCCGTAGTGACTTTCACTATCGACGGCAACGGACAAATCAACATCCAGCACTGCGATGCCACCACCGAAGCACAAAAGCAGGCTGTAATTGAACGCCTCAATAAATTCTATGTACACAATGCACCCGTATCACCCGATGCCGTGTACATGATTAAAATAGACTTTACACAGCGCTGATTTCTGGTCAGGGCTACATCCCCGGAAACGGCTTCGTCAGGTTGGCGAAGCCGTTTTTGATTTTACCACGTAATCACAAAATCTTCTCTCACCTGTCCTTTCCTGAAAAACACCAGACCAAAATCAAACACATCAATCGTTACAGTAACCTGCGGATGTGCTTTTATCTCTTTCCAAGCCTCCTCCATTTCTGCCGACCAATGAATATCATCGAACACAAATACTGAATTTTCACGGGCAAAGGGCAGGCAGGCGTGAAAGTATTCGAGCGTGGGTTGCTTGCGGTGATTGCCGTCGAAATACACATAGTCCACGCTTCTGAGCGTGTGCAGCGCGGGCAGCAGTTCGTTTTCAAATGTGCCGTTACGCAGTTCGGTTTTCAGGTGTTGTTGTTCAAATACCGATTTTGCCATTGCCGAAATATTCGGGCAGCCTTCAATGGTAATGAACTTCGCATCGGGTGCGGCGGTTTGCTGATAGAGTGTGGTAATGCCCAGCGATGTACCCAGCTCAAGCATGGTGGCGGGCGCAAGATGTTTTACAAAACGATACAGAAACTGCCCCGCACGCGGCGATTTGGCGGCATTCCGGGCAATGTCGGCCACTACGCGCGGGCCTGAGGCTCCGGTGCCAAAATCAACCACATCAATTGTATCGTGGTTGTTGAGGCAAAGTGTGCGCCACGCCTCGGCCGGGTGCTTACTGAAATCGGCCCCGCGCTCCTCAGGAAAAACTTTGTCGTTGAGTGCATATACAAACGGCGAATGCACACCGTGACGGTTTTTTGCATCGCGCTTGTATATGAGCCATGCTTTTGCCCTGAACCAACCCGACATTGCGCAGCCTTAATTTGACAACACGGTGAATTCCGTGCGGCGGTTAATCTGCCTGTTCTCCGGCGTATCGTTAGCTACTTTCGGCTTGGTATCGCCGTAGCCTTTGCTCACTAAGCGCGACGCATGAATGCCGCCTTTTACGAGATAATCGAGCACGGCTTTGGCGCGGTTTTGCGAAAGGGTAAGATTGGCCGCCGAAGCACCCACATTGTCGGTATGTCCGCCAAGTTCAATGCGCATATTCGGGTTGGCATTGAGGAATGCAATAAGTTTATCCAGCTCGGCTTTCGATTCGGGACGCAAATCAAACTTGCCGGTTTCAAAGAATACGTTCTTCAGTTCAACCGTACCGCCCACTTCAATGGGTTGCATGGGCACATCGCGCTGCACCGGCTTTCCGGCTTCGGCAGCTGCTTTGAGCTGGAAGGTTTCGGAGAAAAATAAATAGCCCGCACTGCTTACATTGAGTGCGTAATTTTTATTTACCGGAATACACACCAGAAATTCGCCCGACACCGGATCCGAAACCGACGATGCAACAGTAATGCCTGTTTCCAGATCAATAAGCTCAAACGCAGCGCCAAGCGGCTTGCTGTTGCGCTTATTGTACACTTTACCTTTCATGTAGGTCACCTGCACGGGCTGCGCGGTTTTGGGCAGTTCAAACATGTAAATATCTTCGCAACCCAGCGTACCCGCGCGATCTGACGAAAAATAAGCGTAGTTACCTTTGCTGTTTACAATAAGTCCGCTTTCGTCTTTGAATGTGTTTATGGGATAACCGAGGTTTTCAGGCTTGCCCCAGTTTCCGTCGGGCATGCGGCGCGATACATAAAGATCAAGTCCGCCCATGCCGATGTGGCCGCTGGATGCGAAGTAAAGTGTCTGGTTATCGGGATGGATGAACACACCTTCTTCACGGCCGGGGGTGTTTATTACCTCGCCGAGATTGACAGGCTGCGTCCATGTGTTATCGGGCTGCAGCTGGCTCATCCAGATGTCGCCGTCGCCATAGCCGCCGGGTCGGTTGCTTACGAAGTAAAGTGTTTTCCCGTCAGACGAAAACGAAGGTTGTGATTCCCAATGGCGGGTGTTGAGTGGCGCGCCCACGTTGGTGGCGCGTGTCCACTGTCCGTTTACTTTTTTGGTAAAGAAAATATCACAGCTCCCGAAACCCATGCGGCCATTGCCGTAATCGCCGTATTCTTCGCAGGCTGCAAAAAAGAGGAAACGTCCGTCGGGCGAGAGGCTGGGGGCACCTTCATTGCGGTCAGAATTTACCATCGGGCTGAGGCCTGTGGCCACACTCCACTCGCCGCCGTTGTTGCGGTAGCTCACAAAGAAATCTTCCTGGCTCACGCGCATCACGCCGTTTTCATCGGCACGGCGGCTGTTGCGGGTAAAAAGGAACATGGATTCATCGGCCGTAATGTTGGGGAAGTATTCGCAATCGGCCCCGTTAATTCCGTTGCCGGCATTAACAGGATTGAACGGCACCGGTGTTTTCATGGCCTGTTCGGCAAAGTTGCAGGAAGCAATACCGTTTTCGGCTTTGTCGAAATACGATTGCTTTACCCCCGGCGGCTTACGGTTTATGAATTCCTGAAAATGCCTGCGTGCATCAGCATAGCGGCCCACTTTCATTTCTATGGTGGCGCAGTCGAAATAGCTGTACGAGCTCACATTCGGATTTACTGCAAATGCTTTGTTAAACGCATCTGCGCACTCAGCCCACTGCCTGCGTTCGCCATGAATGTTTGCTTTGAGAATATACGGCTCGGCAAACGTGGGATCAGCTTCCACCGCTTTGGCAATTTCTTTCAGCGCATCTTCGTACTTGTACGCATCGCGGTATTGCTGCGCCAGCCGGAACGCTTTTTCGGCTTTCTTGTTGGTGGTAGAAAGCGGCTGTGCGCGGCACGAGGTAAAGATACCGGCCACAGCAAGAAGGAGAATAAACAAATGTTTCACCATATCAGGGTATGTGCATGTATTTATGTGTTTGCAGCGACATGTTCCACTTCGGATGCTGCATTACGTAGTCCACAAGCTGAGGCATCATGCGCTCTGCGCGGCTCCATTCGGGCTGCAGAAAAAGCATGCAGCTATCCGGAACCAGCGCCGCATTTTCCTCGGCCCAGTTAAAATCATCATTGTTATAAACGATCACCTTCAATTCGTGTGCCCTTTTGTAGTTTTCGGGCTGCGGACGACTTGTTTTTTTGGGTGAAAGGCATACCCAGTCCCAGTTTCCGGTAAGCGGATAAGCTCCGGAAGTTTCAATGAACGTGGCAATGCCATGTTCTCGAAGCCGGGCGGTAAGGTAGTCGAGCTGAAAAGCAGAAGGCTCGCCGCCGGTAACTACCACGGCTTTGGCCGGATGTTTCAGTGCATTTTCCACAATCTGATCAGCCGGCGTGAGCGGATGCGCCGAGGCATCCCAGCTTTCCTTCACGTCGCACCAGTGGCAACCTACATCGCACCCGCCCAGCCTGATGAAATAGGCCGCCTTGCCGGTATGAAAGCCTTCGCCCTGAATGGTGTAGAATTCTTCCATAATCGGCAAAAGACGACCGGCATCCAGTTCGCGTTGCTGTTCGGGTGTTAATGAAGTGGGGGTAACGTTTCCGAGAAATTTCACTGAAAATGGCTGTTAATGGTGCGTAAAGGTACGCAAAAGGCAATGGCTGGCAGCCCGCAATGCTATTTCCATAATGCGCGGGGGCGTGAGAAGTTACAATGGGAAGTAGAAAGAAATAATTTGCGTTAAGTATTATTATTCACTACTTTTCGTGAAATAATTCTTTTATGGGGACTCTTCGAAAAAACGCAGTTGAGAACTGGATAACGGAACAACTTGCGAAAGGGAGATATAGTTTTACGCTTGATCAGCTGAGAAAAGCGTTTAACGGACATTCTCAAACAGCGATCAAGTTTGCACTTGTCAGACTCACGGAAAAAGGACGTATTCTGTCTTTTCATAGAGGTTTCTACATAATCATTGCACCTCAGTATAAGTCAAAAAAAATACTCCCCCCATCAATGTTTGTTGATGAGCTGATGAAGTCTCTGAATCGCCAATATTATGTAAGTCTTCTCAGCGCCGCTGCATATCATGGAGCGGCTCACCAGCAACCGCAAGAATTTTTTGTAACTACTACTCTTCCCGCCTTAAGACGAACTACTAAAAACGGACTGCGAATTAATTATATCGGCAAAAAACAAATATCAAGCGGGATGTACGTAAAACTAAAAACGGAAACCGGTTATATGAATGTCTCCACACCAGTACAAACAGCCTTGGATTTAATTCACTATTCCACGAGTATTGGGGGGATAAACAGAGCTTCTGCAATAATTCTTGAACTGGCAGATCTGTTCAAAGTAAGCTTGTTTACGGTCAGGCTAATCAAAAGCCAGCCTGTTTCATCTATCCAGCGACTGGGTTATTTACTGGAAAATGTACTGGATAAGCCACGTCTTGCCAATGCATTATATCGCTCGCTTATGAAAAGCAGAAAACGCTTTTATCGGATTCCGCTCAAAGGATCGGGAAAAGTAAAAGGATACCGCTCAGGCAACAGATGGAGAATAATTGTTAATATAAATATTGAAATATAACTATGATTCCGAGAGCATATATAACAGAATGGTCGGAGTTTGTACCGTGGCAAACAAACGAACAGATTGAACAGGATTTAGTGATTTGCAGATCACTTATTGAATTATTTACGGATGACTTTTTATTTGACTCTCTGGCGTTCAGAGGCGGAACAGCTTTACATAAGCTATACATCAAACCACAGCCCAGGTATTCGGAAGACATTGATCTGGTGCAGATCAAACCGGAACCGATTAAAAAAACTGTTCAACGAATTCAAAAACAACTTTCGTTCCTGGGCAAATCATCGGTAGAACAAAAGGCAAATAATACCACTCTTAAATTCCGTTTTGAATCTGAGTTCCCGCCTGTGCAGCAATTACGTTTAAAGGTAGAAACAAACTGCCGTGAGCATTTTACTGTGTATGGCCATCAACAGATACCATTTATTGTTAATTCATCGTGGTTTAGTGGATCATGCAATATTAAAACCTACTCAATTGAGGAATTGCTGGGCACAAAACTAAGAGCATTATATCAACGTCGAAAAGGCCGGGATTTGTTTGACTTGTATCGGGCAATTGTAAATTATCCGGAGCTGGATTATGATAAAATAATCTATTGCTACAGAATGTATATGAAGCATTCTGTTGACACACCTCCTACAGGAAAAATGGTAATAAAGAATATCGAACAGAAAATGCTGGATGACGAATTTCTGGGCGATACTCAAGCCCTGCTCAGACCCGACGAAGAATATAATGCCACTAAGGCTTTCGAAGTTGTGAATGAGAAAATACTGAGGAAATTACTTGAGAAATGAGGAAAGAAATATTTTGCGATAGGTATTGCTTTCTGCTACTTATCGCAAAACATTTCTCTCAACCGGCTAAAGCCATCAACTCTTCAAGTACCAGCCAGCTCAATAATCCTGCGCCGGTTTCGAGGGCGGCTTCATCAATGTCGAAATTGGGATGATGCACGCCGTGTGTAAAACGTCCGTCGGGTGAGGCGGTGCCGAGGCGATAAAAGCAGGCGGGCATTTGCTGCGAGAAAAAGGCAAAGTCTTCTGCCGTCATACGCAGGCTGAGTTCGGTTACATTTTCTTTGCCGAGATATTCTTCTGCAGCTGCACGGGCGCGGCCGGTAAGCGTTTCGTCGTTTACCAGAAACGGATAGCCGTGTTCAATGCGCAGTTCGCAACGGCCACCCATTTGCTGTGCGGTATCGGCTGCAAGCTGTTGCATGAGTGCATGTGCTTCTTTACGCCAGCTTTCGTTCATGGTGCGGAATGTGCCTTCGAGTTTTACTTCGGCGGGAATGACATTGGTGGCGCCTTTGCCTTCTATTTTACCAAAGGCCAGCACGGTCGGTGTTTCATGTGTTTGCGGCAAACGGGTGGCATCATTCATAAACTGTTCCTGCAGTTTAAGCAGTACGGCCGAAGCAATGAGCAGCGGATTTACATACTCGGCCGGCATGGCGGCATGACCTCCTTTGCCGCTTACTGTCATATAAAGTTCATCGGTAGAAGCCATGTACATGCCGCTGCGGAAACCTACTTTGCCCGCAGGCAGCGAGGGAAACACATGCTGCGCAAAGATGGCCTGCGGCTTGGGTGCATCCAGCACACCATCGCGGATCATTAGCGATGCGCCGCCGGGCAGAAGTTCTTCGCCGGGCTGGAAAATAAGTTTTACCGTGCCGCTGAATGAATTTCGCAACTGCTGCAAAATATGCGCTGCGCCCAGCAGGCAGGTAGTATGCACATCGTGCCCGCAGGCGTGCATCACACCCGGCACAGTTGAACGATATTCCGTGGTATTTGCCTCCTGAATAGGCAGCGCGTCCATATCGCCTCGCAAAGCGACCACATTTTTATGCGGATGAATACCTTCAATCAGTGCCACCACGCCTGTGCCTGAAAGGCGCAAGTAAGGAATGCCCATAGCCGCAAGCTGTTCTTCCACAAATGCGGCCGTGGCGTGCTCCTGAAACGAAAGCTCAGGGTGTGCATGCAAATGACGACGCATTACTGTAAGTTTAGGCAGGAGTGCTTTTGATGCATCCTGCACGGCCTGTTTTAATTCCTGCCTGTTCATATACGTTTAAAAATCGAGGCTGAAAGAGAGGTACATCTGGCGCGGCAATATCAAACGGTCTTCCACGCCCCAGGCCACATCAAACCGTACAAAATATCCCCAGATGCGGCTGCGTAATCCCCAGCCGAACCCGCCAACCAGCGGCTCCTTATGATTCTGAAGCACAACCACAATGGGGTTGCCAGGGGCACCAATGTAAGTCGTGTTTAACGAATTGCTCGGATCATACGGACTCTTGCCCGTCCATGCCGTGCCCAGATCGCCGAAGCCGATGATCTGAAAATTATTGATAAAGTCGCTGCGCAGCGGACGGTTAAGCAGGTATCGGAAAATAGGCATGCGCAATTCGGCATTGATTAATGCAAAGCTGTGCCCATTACGTATATTTTGCTGAAAGCCGCGCATGGGTGTGGCCAGTGTCTGATAGGCATAATTTTCATCAGGACTCACCCGCACACTCTGATCGAATTTCGGAAACAGCCAGTTATCTACGCCGCCCATGTAATACACCAGCTTTTCACGTCCGAAAGAAGTAGCGCCCGAAATCCGTGTGGCAAGAATAAACTCGCGGTGTATGCGCAGGTAATACCTGAAATCAACACCCACAGCATACAGATCATTCTTAAACCATCGGTTTGATTTTTTGTTTGCTCCCCAAAGACTATCGAGACCCTGAAAGGTTTCGGCAAACACTTTAAATCGCATTCCGTTGTATAGATTCAGTCCGCGTTTGATAGTATTATCATACACAAACTCCACTTTTAAATTCGCTGCATTGAAATACGTATTGCGCGCATTGAGTGACGAATTATCAACAGACTGCACCACGCGGCGGTCGTTGCGGTAGCCGGCCAGACCGCGAACGGACGCCACCTCGCTGATGGGCCATTTCACTCCATAACGCGCTTCTTGCGTGAGAATTTTCGAAGAACCACCGGTTCCATTCACACGCTGAAATGCCTGCCGGTGCAAAATCCATGTTTTGTCTAAACGCCGGGTGCGGTCTTCGTACATCAGCAGGTATTCGTTGTTTTGCAAACTGGCTGATAAACGTACGCCACCGGTGAGTTTACGATCTTCGAGCAAATCCGTGAGGCCGATTTTAAACAAACCGGTAAAACCAGGATTAAGATACACAGGCGAGTTACCGCCGGTGAAACGCTGATAGCCGATGTTGAGGAAACTGTTATCGAGTTGTGCCGTTAAATATTCAATCGAATATTGCACGTAGTAGTTACGCACGATGGGAAGCAGAAACGGATCCGGAGTTGATTTAGGAACGGAATCTGTTGCAGGTGTGGCAGTTTGCGGTACAGAATCTTTTACTGTTTTTGGCACCGGTTTGTTGCCAAAGGTGTAGTTGTTTATATCGATGAAAGAAGAATCGGAACGGGGAGTTGGAGCGGGTTCCAGCATTTGCATTTTCTGCTGGGGAATAAGCGGTTTGGGTGGATTGGCTTTGGCTATGGAGTCAATTTCGGCATCAATGCGGGCAATCTCAATTACACGGTCGCGGTGAATGGTGTTGCGCAGTTTTTGCGGCGAAAGTTCGGTAAAGCTTTTAAGCTGCTGCGTGTAAACATGCCATCGTCCGGAATGAAACACAATTTCGGCATACTGCCCTGAGGCCGGTGCCACATCATGCGCAACAATCGAATACTGATAATTGGTAACGGGCACTGCACGCGCAAAGTAACGGTAATGTGCAACGGTATCTACAAAGGCAATGGCGCTGTCGAAATAACCGACAAACCGGTTGCGCACACCATTCTGATCACTCAGGTAAGTAAAATGGGTATCGTCCCACGCCATAGGCTGTGTTTCACTCACACCGGGCGTGTTGGTAATACGACGCAACAATGGCGACCGCGTTTTTACATTGTACAAAAACAAATCGTACGTATGCAACTGTATAACTTCACGGCCTTTCACCGATGCCGTGAGCGAATCCGACACCCGGTTCGAACTGAACACAATACTTCGTCCGCCATCCACAAAACGCGGATTCAGATCATCGTACACATCTTTTGTCAGCGGTGTAATGGCTCCGCCCGAAATGGTATAAAGAAAAATATCAGTTTGACCATTCTGTACGGCCGACATGACAAACTGCGTCCCGTCTGGCGAGTAACTGAAGTCGATAATCTTTATAAAACTGTAAATCGGCTTTTCAATAATATCGCCGGTTTCGGGTTCGTAGATTACAAGAAATGTTTCGCCTGCTTTTTCATAAATCCACGAAAGCAATTTACTGCCGGGATGCCAGCTTACCAGCGGATAGGAATAGTCGTTAATCCGATCAATTTTGTGTCCGAGCTTGAGCAGGCGTTTACGTTTGCCGCTTTGCAGATCCTGCAGCCAGAGTTTTGTTTGACCGAGTTCGTTGGTGACATAGCAAATTTGCTTTCCGTCGGGACTGATGCGTGCCTGACTGTAATGATAGGCTGCTTTAGGCCTGGCAACAGGTTTTAATCCGCCCGGAAGTGTACGCGTAGTATCTTCACTCAGGTAACGTTCGCGAAAATACCCCTGCCATTCAATGGCCAGCACTTTCACGCTGGTGCCGATTACAAAGAGCATGGCACTTTCCACGTTGCGGCTCACGCGGGTCATGTACAGAATATTCGGAATAACACCGGGGCTGTATTTTTCGGAAATGTAATACCAGATAGAATGTCCCGCCAGCCGGGCGTCTTCGCCGGTGAGGTGATTGAACTTGCGGAAACGGCCTGTGAGAATACCATCACGCACGCGGCTGTCGATATCGGTATTCCATCCCTGCGCCACATAAGAAATCAAACCTTTGGTGTACCACTCAGGCAGCGAAAGCAGTGTGGAATTCTTAATCATGTCGCGGGCATTGCCGCCATACATCATCTGATTAAGAATAATCTCGGCAATGCCTGCACGAATCTGTTCTTCAAGCCTTAAATGATCACCTTCGTAGTACAAAAACACTTTGGTGCCGGCCAGCCGCGTGGTGCCACCCACATTGGCATTATCGTCGTTGGTGTACCCCGCATTGCTTTGCTTAAAATCTTCCTGCTTGTTGTACACCACAAATTCAATGCGGCTTTCGAGCGGATAGTCGAAAAAACGTTCAATATCGGCCAGGTGATTTTTTGCCGTGCGCGCCACATAAATAGCCATTTCCTTGCCGCCTGTGTTATAATACACATCGTATTTCGGGAAGCGCAGGTAATTCCACTTAAAGTCCTGAAACTGCAACCGGTTTTTTCCGAAATCAGTTTGCGAACCATTGTAAAACTGAGCTTCCGCCATAAACGGAAGTAAACAAAACAAAACCGGCAACAGAAAACGATGCATACGATTAAATCAGCTTGCGCGCCTGAATTATGGCTCGGCAGCTAAAGTTAAGGAAAATGCACTCCCGGCTGCCATGTTTTTTGCTTTTTGAACCGTAAATCCAGACTTGCCCCGAACGGTTATATTTGCAGCATGCTGCAGCTTAACACATTTGTCTTCAACCCGTTTTACGAAAACACCTATTTACTGTTCGACGATACTTCGGAGTGTATCATTATTGATCCGGGGTGTTTTAATGCTGATGAACAACAGGAACTGGCTGATTTTATTGAGAAAAACAACCTGAAGCCGGTACGGCTCATCAACACACACTGCCACCTCGATCATGTGCTGGGGAATCATTTTGTAAGCAGCCGCTGGAATCTCGGCCTGGAAATTCCGGTAAACGAGCAAAGTGTGCTTGACCGCTACGAACTCAGCTGTCAGCTATACGGTGTGCCGGGCGATTTACAGCCGCCGGTGGCAAAACATATTGAAGCACATGAGCACATTTCATTTGGCAATACCACGCTGGAAATCATTTTCGCACCGGGGCATTCGCCGGGACATTTCTGCTATTATCATGCGCCTTCAGCCACACTCATAGGTGGCGACGTACTTTTCCGCGAAAGCGTGGGGCGCACAGATTTGCCAGGTGGCAATACCGCACAACTCATGCAAAGCATACGCGAAAAACTTTTCGTGCTGCCCGAAAATACCACGGTGTATCCGGGGCACGGCCCGTACACCACTATCGGACACGAAAAAATACACAATCCCTTTGCCGGGAAGAAAGCAGGCTACTGATGCAGGAAACACCGCCGTCACACAACACACCAAGCCGGTTTGCATTGAAACCGGCTGCTGCGCATTTACTGTTTGCGCTATGCTGCGTGATATTCGTGGTGGCAAAACTGCCTTACCTGCAGTTGCCCTATTACTGGGATGAAGCCTGGGTGTATGCGCCGGCCATTCACGAAATGACGGCGGCCGGGCCTTCACTTGCACCCGATGCTATTCCGGCCGAACTTACGCGCGGACATCCGTTGCTGTTTCATTTTTTCGGCAGTCTCTGGGCGGGTATTTTCGGACTTTCGGAACTATCGCTGCATAGTTATGCGCTGAGTATTTCATTGCTGCTTTTGTGGAGTGTGTACCGCATACTCAGCCGCTGGTTTAACCTTACGGCCGGGCTGCTGGGTGTGCTGCTGCTGTGCGTGCAGCCCTTGTTTTTTGCACAATCGGCACTTGTGCTGCCTGAAGTTATGCTCTCGATGTGGCTGCTGCTTGCGCTTGATGCCTATGCACGGCAAAAATGGTGGCAGTATGCCCTGTTTGCGGCTGCCGCTGTACTCACCAAAGAAACTGCAGTAGCACTGTTTGCCGCGCTTTCGCTACATCGCTTTCTTTGTTTACTCAAACAACGAAACGAATTGAAAAAGCATTTGCAGATACTGCTTAAAATAAACAGTCCTGCACTTGTGTTTATTGCTTTTCTCCTCTGGCAGAAAGCGGTGCGCGGGTGGATGTTCTTTCCCTACCATCTCGAACTGATGCACCTGAAATTCTTTTTCATCAAGCATCAGTTTCTTCAATACACCAACTTCATTTTCATTTATCAGGGAAGAAACATTTTTGTAGCTGTGCTTGCCATCGCTGCTGCGCTGGGTTATTCCGGAAAATTTTCCCTTCAGCCGGCATCCAAAAAACTGCTTGCCGCATTTGGTCTTTTTGCATTGGTTTTTCTGCTGCTGAGTATAATTAATTTTTACTCCGGACGCTATGTGCTGGTGCTGATTGTATTGCTTGTAATCACCGTAGCAGCATTCATTTCATCGTTTAGCATACCCCGGTGGGTACTCTGGCTTTGTTTTCTTGTATTGCCGGTTCCCTCGCTTGTGAATCTCATCACCTATGCCGGCAAAGACGACAGCGAGCGAGGGTATGCCGATGCGGTACTGGTCATGCAGCAGGCCAGCCACTGGCTCACTTTGCCCGAACACCGCACACCTGTTTTATATGCCCCGTTTCTGATAAAAAATGCCTTGACAGACCCGAGGCAAGGCTATGTAGATGCCGCCTCAGTGCGTGCGAATGTGACAAGCGACAGAACCACTGCCGACTACATTGCATTAAGCAGTTTTGAAACCGGCGACGAAATGGAACTGCTGTTGAAAGACACGGCAAACTTCCGGGTGCTCGAAACATTTGAAAAAAACAACGTGAAGCTGATTATTGCTGCCCCCGTAAAAAAGTAAAGGGCCAGATACGTTATTATCACTACCACTTATTGCATTTTCAGTACCAGTTTATGAGAAATTGATCAGGTATGTGTGGAATTTCGGAGCGCACTGCGTTTTCAGTATGTGAGCCGCTCAATAAACGAAATGCACATCCGATAAAACTCATTGTTATGAAAACGCAACTTCTCCGTTTTGCCCTGTTTCTTCCGGCTTTCCTTTTCAGTATAGCCCTTGCCGCACAGGCCGATGGTTCGGGCACCATCAAAGCTACTGTTCTCGACGAAAATAGTCAGGCCCTGCCCGGTGCAGTGGTACGCATAGTGGGCACCAACATTGGCGGCACTGCCGATATGGATGGTATTGTGTTCCTCCGCGCCGTATCAGCCGGCACGTATGATGTAGAGGCCCGCATGGTGGGCTATAAATCATATACTAAACGCAGTGTAATGGTGAGCGCCGGACAAACGGCCTACATCACCTATCCGATGCAAATTAAAACCTGTGATACGTGTAAGGTGGCAGAAGTAGTGGATACCTATATTAAAGGACCGGTTGACCCTTCTTATTCTACACTCACCAATATCACTGCCGATCAGGTAAAACACATGGCTGTAGAACGTGGTAACATAAACGATATGGTTACAAACGTATGCTCTTCCTGCAGCCAGACTCAATCAGGCCAGCTTGTTATGCGCGGCTCACGTCCCGGCCAGTCGCAGTTGTTTGTGGATGGCGAAAAGATATATGGCAGCGCATCGGTTCCGGGGCTGGCTGTTGGACAGGTAACCGTGCTTTCGGGCGGTATTCCTGCCGAGTATGGCGACCTCTCGGGCGGCGCGGTAATCATTACCACCAAAAACTATGTAAGCGGCTGGCTCGATAAACAAAACATGTATCAGGCTGCTGCTGATGAAGCCGCCGAAAAGCAGAAAGCCGAAGATGCCAAGCGCGGCAAAACCCAAACCGGCGATGTAATTATTGAACAAGCCCCGGCCGACAGCACACAGGCACAACCTCAACAGCCGCAAAGCAGCGAAAGCACCCCGGCTCAGCTGCCGCAAACCCCGCCTCAGGCTCCTGCTGCTGCACCGGCACTCAATAATGATCCCCGTTAAAGATACAGCGGTGCATTGACGCTGCGCACCGCTGAATCCCCGCCCCTTCGCCACTGTTATGCGAAGGGGCTTTTTTGTTTACTGCGATTGATATAATTCATGCCACCCGTTAATGTGATATTGCTACTTGTCGTACAATTCTCCGGCCACCCACTTCCAGCTGAAAGAAATAAAGCCCGGAAGCCCAATCGGAAGTGGCTATAACAGCTGAACGATTAATCGCCTGTGAAAAGATCTGCCTGCCGAATGCATCAAACACCACTAAGCTGGAGGATTGGGCGAATGACCCGGAAAAATAAACCTGCACATGATCTGAAGCCGGCGATGGAAAAACGGAAACGATCCCCGCATCATTTCCGGCCGGTAGCCCGGTATTTATTGCCGGCAATTCAAATTTCCACATTCCTCGTCCATAAGTAGAACAGAATACAGTTCTCACGGCAGGCACAAATTCAATATCCGAAACATTGGCATTAGGAAATCCGTTCTGCATTTTTACCCATCCGCTAAGCGAATCGGCCAGCATATACATACCCGCCGAAGAGCCCAGAAATACCGTATTCTGAGCATCAGCCGTTAATTGTCCGCAGTTAAACTGAATATTGGGTAAGCCCGCGGAAAGATTTATCCATGATGCACCACCGTTAACCGATTTGTATATTTTACTTCCCGACAAATAGCCACCACACACAAGCCACACTTCGAGTGGTTGCTGCGGATGCACAAACACACGATGCACTGGTACACCCGCGGGAAGCGCGGCCGAATAATTCTGCCAGTTCTGCCCGGAGTTGAACGTTGCATAAAACCGGTTAAAATCTGTGGCATAAATTACGTTTGTATCAGAGGGGGCAAAGGCTACACAATTGAGATTATTCCCATTGTTTAATGCCGAAGAAAGAGGCACCCAGTTCATACAGGCATCGTTTGATTTCCACACTTCCGTAAAACCAGCAATGAACGAACGGGTATTTTGCGGATTCATTGCAAAAGGCGTAACCCAGTAACCGGTCCACACAGGCAACGGACTGTTTGATGCCGGGATGGAATACCAGTTTGCTCCGCCGGTCGCCGAGGCTGCCATTGCACCACCAATACCCATTACATAATGATTATTGGAAACTACCGGATCAATAAGCACTTCCATAATATCACCGCCCACATCTGAATGCCAGTTGTTGCCTGTGCCCTGACTTTTTACCACATAACAATTATCCTGCGCCCCCGCGCCAATTACCGAAGTATCCGTTTTACACACATCCATGCGGTAAAACTGCAATGCCCCTAAATTATTATTCAGATTAATCCAGGTTGCGCCGTCATCGTTGGTTTTCCAGATCCCTCCGTCGTTGCAGTCAAAAAAACGTCCGTTCCCGGTTTGTAAAATACCATGATGGTCGCAATGTACCGGAGCCCATTGCGACATTGTATTCCATGAAAAACCCGCGTCTGTACTTTTCCAGCTCCACACTGCGCCAAAATAATACCGCAGCGGCTGGCTCTGTGATACATCAAAATACAGATTAAACCACGTTTGCTGACCGATGTTGTGAAATGGTGCAGAAAACCACGTCTGTCCACCATCCGAAGTCTGGATAACATTCATGGAATCAGTGCCCAGCTTTATGCCTGCAGCAAAGAGGTAGCCCGGCTGAGCCGGCGAAACAGCGAGTTTGATTTTAAAATACACCGGCGGCAATCCAATGTCGCAAAAACTCCAGCTCAGTCCGTTATTGTTGCTTGAGCGTATGCGCGCATATGCATAATTCACATCAGGATATGATGTCGCATAAAGTAACGCTGCATTTTGCGGATCGCGTACAACACTGTAAAAATCACCTGTAAGCACTGAATTAAACGTCGCCCCGCCATCGGTTGAACGATAGATGTAGCGATTGGTAAGAACGACAAGGTGTCCTGACAATGAAGGATGTACCACAAAATCACGGATATATTCATTGGCTTGCAACGTAAATGAAAGTGCAGTAGAATCCCATGTAACACCACCATCGGTACTTTTCAAAAGGCCGAAAGAATAAGCATCACCACCATTCGCATCGCCGGTGGCAAGGTAAATGGTTTGGGGATTGAGCGGCTCGTAAAGAATTTTAGTTACACCAAGCGAAGCGAAAAAATCGGATACTGGTGTCCAGGCCAGTCCGGCATTACTACTTTTCCACAAACCTCCACTTGCCGAGCCTAACCAGATTGTGTTACTGTCGAGCGGGTCAACAGCCACACAGTTTACCCGGCCTGCCCCGCAAAGCGCATTTGCATTGCCTGGGCCAATATAGCTCCACGGCTGCTGTGCGGTTGAAAAAATCCGGTACGAACGAGCCGTTGTCGTCCATAATTCACGCATATCGGCTCCCGAGTAAGGTTGAATATCCTGACGGGGCGGCCTGTCAGGAAAGCCGGGATAATTGCCTGTGGCTGATTCCTGAATTTGCTGAGCCTGTAATAGAACAGACACTAAAATGCACAACAGTGCTGCCAGCCGGTGGTAAGATTTGGGTTTCATATGATGTATTAAGCAGGGGTAAGATAATGAATACAAAAAACTTAGCAGCACAGAAGCGTATTAATTTCCAGAAGTTAAAGAGGCTGTTAGGATTTTTCTCTCTAACAACTTTGTGTCTTTTTCAACTGATTAAACGTGGTAAAATCAAAAACGGCTTCGCCAACCTGACGAAGCCGTTTCCGGGGATGTAGCCCTGACCAGCAATCAGCGCTGTGTAAAGTCTATTTTAATCATGTACACGGCATCGGTTGATACGGGCGCGTTGTGTACATAGAATTTGTTGAGGCGTTCAATTACAGCCTGCTTTTGTGCTTCGGTGGTGGCATCGCAGTGCTGGATGTTGATTTGTCCGTTGCCGTCAATAGTGAAAGTCACTACGGCTACTCCGCTGCCCAGTTGTGCTTTTTCAGTGGCACTGAAGCCAAGGCGGTTGTTGATGCGTTTCATCAGGTCGCGGTTGCCGTTGTTGGCGGCGGCGGTAAAGGTGAAACCAAGCAGGAGGGCGAAGAGGAGTACGAGCTTTTTCATGATGCAGTGTTTTTATGTGTGTAGTGTTGTTCTTGGTGAGTTTCATGAATAAGACGCACAGGGGGTACCGGTTTGTTACAGGTGATGGTGAAAAAAATTTCATCCCCCGGTAAAAAAACACTTAAGACCAATAAAGACGGGGGCTTCAAAAACAAAAAAGCGCCCGGCCACTACTGCCGGACGCCCGCCTTCATGCGCGAAGCTGAAACTCACCGCTGCACGAAAAAGCATAAAATGAGTTAAAAAAGCCCTTTCAGCATATTCCAGATAAATTTGCAGGTAACACCAAAGCTATTGGCCTGATTTTCGGAATAGGCTTTCATCGCATTCAGCTCTGCCTGCTGGTAATAACGTTGATTATAATACACCGCATTAATTTTTCGGGTATTCCCCACTTTAGTCAGCGGATTTTCGCTCACCAGAATAAAATCAGCCACTTTTCCTGTTTCGATAGTCCCATAATCTTTTGTGATCCCGAAATAGGATGCGGGGTTAATGGTTGCCGTTTGAATGGCTTCAGCAGGAGTCAGTCCGGCTTTTACCAGTTCTTCCAGTTCATCGTGCAAACTAAATCCGTGATACACATAACGATCAAGCGCATCCGTACCTGCAAGAATTTTAACCCCCTTACGATGTGCTTCTCCGGTTATTTCAAGGCCTCTTTTATAGTATTTCATCAGTGTTGCCTTTTGCGCCTCCGTTTCAACTCCTGAAGTATGCAAACCGGCCCATGTTTCCCATATCCACAACTGTGTTCCTTCGATGTATTTATTTTCTGCTCGGTTTACAAAAGCCGTATCAAAAGCAAAAGCTTCTTTTTTGTTAGACGTAACGTGAGTAGGCACATACCACACATTGTTTTCTGCCATAAGCGAAAGAACAGTATCTTCAATCTGAGCACTCTGGTTGCGCAGATAACATTCCTGACGTATTAGTTCATGCTCATCGGTACTCTTTATGGAGGAAAAATGCGGAATAAATGCCCAGGCGTGTTCAACGCTTTTAAAACCGGTTTTCAACGTCGTTTGTATATCGGCCGTTTCGGGCAAATGCCCCAACACAGGCATTTGCAGTCGTTTCGCCTCCTCCAATACCTGCATAAATGCCTCCGGAGAAAATTCATCACCTTCCATCTGAAGTTTGATAAACGGCTCTCCTCTTCCCTTCAGTTTCGTTACCAGATAGTTTGCCTTTGTTTTCAATGATGCTCCCTCTATATCATCAAGCCCCTCCACATGAAAACTACAAGATTCCTGAATTCTTGGAACAAGCAGATTTTCTTTCTGCATTTGTAATTTCCACTTATCAGCATCCTTTTTCTCGTGAGTATCAATATCGCTTATCCATGATTCGCCATCGCCCATATCGCGCACACCGGTAACTCCATTGGCAATCAGTAACGGAAAGTGCAGCTGCGGCGAAAGTGAAAGCGTATGCACATGCATATCCCACAATCCCGGGAGAACAAAACTTCCTTTTGCATCAATCGTAACCTTATTTACTGGCAACAGGCTGTCCTGCATATTCCCGATACGGACAATCCGCCCGTTTTTTACTTCTATATATGCCTGACCCACAACCGTATCTTGCATAAAATCGGCTATCCGACAATTCACTAATACGAAATCAGGAACGGCTTCCTTTTTTTGAGAATAAGTATCAAGCGGAAGATTTACTCCGATAATAAAAACAACAAGCACAACTCCGATGAGCAGTAAGATAACACGGCCAATAATCTTCAGAATTTTTTTCAGGCGTTTCATATTGCAGGTTTTGGATTACAGCATTGTTAACAACGTTCCCAGCCAGTTACATACGTTGTGCGATAAATATGCAAGCAATATGCTTCTGCTTTTTACAGTTACCCAACCCCATACATATCCGGCAAGTGCTGTCATAAGAAAGAAAAAGGGATCAAAATGTATTGAATAATCGTTGGTTAATCCAAACGCATGTACGAACCCAAAAAGCAATGCCGTAATCAATACAGAAGGATTTCCAGCCCTCGGAACAGAAGGCTTCAGCACAGTACTAAGCAAGCCTAACAAAACCCCGCGGAACATAATTTCTTCTTCAATCGAGGGCATTGTAAATTCAAAAATCAGCGTCTCCGTATCCCACTGTTGATTACCCATAAAAAAGGAAAGCGCAAGCGATGTGATTGTCAGTAATGAAACCGCAACAACTGTGCTGCGAATGGTTGCCGGATTTTGCCTGAGTGTGAAAAAATTATTGCCGTTGAAGTGATTTTTGAAAAGGATTACGGACAAAATACCCACAACCAGTCCCAGTACTTTTCCGTCCCAATTCCAGTTCCCTCCTATAAAATCGAACGCAGGCACATAATTAGGTAATGATAGTGCAAGTTGATTAATGATATAAAGTACCGAAAACAAAGCCAGCCGCATATAATTTTCCCGGCTTCGGATATTCATCAACCCGATTGCAAGTGGTATTATCACGACGAGATGAAGAAGTAGTTCGAGAAAAGATTTTATCATGGAAAATCAATTAGTATGAGCTAAACAAAGCATCGCATTAGATGTGAATTTGATTTCAGGGTATGACGAACAGTGGGTATTCGTTTGTTACAGAGGAGTTGATTTTTTTTACAAACGGTTCCGTTAGCTTACGGGCAAAGACTTTGACACAAAAAAATGGCTGTATATTGCAGCTTCTAAATACACTCCTAAATGAAAAAATTTATTTGGTCGTCCGCTGCTCTGGCTTTGCTTATTGCCTGCTCTGAAGCTGCGGCTGATAAAAAAAATCAGGGTCCGGCCCGCGATATTGTGGCCGAAAACGTGGACTCGACGGTTAATCCCGGCGATAATTTTTTCCGTTTTGCCAACGGTCGCTGGATTAAAAACAACCCGATTCCGGGTTCGGAAAACAGCTGGACCATTGGTCATCTGGTGCGTGATGAAATAAACACCAATTTGCGCCGGATAAATGAAGATGCGGCGAAAGCCGGTGCTGCTGAGGGCAGCGATACCCGAAAAATCGGCGATTTCTGGAGCACCGGCATGGATTCGGCCAAAGCGGATAAGCTGGGTATTACTCCGCTGCAAAACGAACTGGGCCTGATAAACGCAGCTGCTGACCTCAAGGGCATCATTAATGCGGCGTTGGCGCTGGAGCCGCTGGGCACAGGTGTTTTCTGGGCTGGTTATATCGGACAGGATGCACGCAACAGCGAAGTAATGGCTGTTGGACTGTATCAGGGCGGAATTGGTTTGGAAGAGCGCGAATATTATCTCGATAATGATTCGGCCACCAAAGAAATACGCACCGAGTACCAGGCTCATATCGGGCGTATGCTCGTGCTGCTGGGCCAGCCCGAAGCCGACGCTTCGAAAGCAGCCGCTGATGTGGTGGCTTTCGAAACCAAACTGGCACAAGTATCGCGCAAACTTGAAGACCGACGCGATCCGGAGAAAAACTACAATAAAATGGCCGTGGAAGATGTGACAAAAAAACTCACCCCTTCCATCGACTGGAAAACGGCGTTTACAGGCTTCGGTCTGAAAAATGTGGACTCTGTAATTGTAGGCCAGCCCGAATTTTACAGCGGTCTCGAAAAAGCCCTGAAATCGACACCTGTGCCGGTTTTGCAAAACTACATGCGCTACCACCTGGTAACTTCATATGCCGATTATCTTTCAAAGCCTGTGGACACGGAGCATTTCAATTTCTACGGCAAAATCCTTTCCGGCGCACGCGAACAACGTCCGCGGTGGAAACGGGTGCTGGATTCGGAAGGCGATGCAATGGGTATGGTGCTGGGAAAACTGTTTGTGAAAGAATATTTCCCTGAACGCGCCAAAAAACGGTACAGCGACATGGTGGAAGCCGTGCGCGAAGTTTATGCCGAACGCATTAAGGCGCTTACATGGATGGACGACAGCACCAAACAGAAGGCGCTTTCCAAACTCAGCACCATGAAGAAAAAAGTAGGCTATCCTGATGTGTGGAAAGATTACTCGAAGCTCATTATTGGCACCAACTCTTACTGCGAAAATATGATGAATGCTTCGCGCTGGATGTTTAACGACATGATTTCGAAATACGGCAAACCGGTTGACCGCACCGAATGGGAAATGACACCGCAAACCTATAATGCCTACTACAACCCGTCGAACAATGAAATTGTGCTGCCTGCGGCCATCTTTGCCATACCGGGAATGCCTGATTCACTCATCGACGACGCAGTGGTGTATGGCTATGGCGGCGCTTCAACCATCGGGCACGAAATCACCCACGGTTTTGATGATGAAGGCCGTAAGTTTGATGCCTACGGCAACCTGAAAGAATGGTGGACAAAATCAGATGCCGAAAAGTTTGTAAAACGAGCACAGGTAATGGTTGACCAGTTTGACGGCTATGAGCCGCTGCCTGGAAAACACATTAACGGCAAAGCCACACTGGGCGAAAACATTGCCGATTACGGCGGCATCCTGCTCGGCCTTGAAGCATTTAAAAAGACGGAGCAATACAAGAAAGGTGAAAAAATTTCGGGCTACACACCCGTGCAGCGTTACTTCCTCGGTTACGCATTAGGCTGGCTGGGCCACCAAACCGAGAAGCAGCTCACCAAACGCCTGATGACCGATGTACACTCGCCTGCCGAGTGGCGCGTTAACGGTCCGTTTGCCAATATCCCTGAATTTTATGCCGCGTTTGGCGTGAAAGAAGGTCAGGCTATGTGGCGCCCCGATTCGCTGCGGGTTCAGATCTGGTAACCTGCCACACACATTTTACAACGCGCAATTGTACAACGTACAGTTGCGCGTTGTAATTTAGAGGCTGTGAGTGAAACGCCCGAAAAAAAAATCACCGATCCTGCTGCGGCTTTAACCAAAGCACAACGCTGGTGCGCCTTTCAGGAACGCAGCCAGCAGGAAACACGCGACAAGCTCTACCAATGGGGCCTGTGGCCTGAGGCGATTGAACACATCATTGCCGAACTCATAAGCACCAACTTCCTGAGCGAAGAACGTTTTGCAGAAGCATTTGTGAGCGGAAAATTCCGCATCAAACAATGGGGGCGCGTAAAAATAAAACAGGAACTCAAACAGCACCGCGTCAGCGATCCCATTATCCGTAAAGCTCTTTCCGGAATTGACAGTGGCGAATATTACCGCACACTTCAAAAAACCGCACAAAAAAAAGCACGTACTGAGAAAGAAAAACACCCGCAGAAAAGAAAGTACAAACTCATGCGCTACCTCATTTCGCGGGGGTTTGAGCAGGATCTTGTGCGTGAAGTGGTAGAAGAGTTGCTGCAGGACGAATAATTAATATGGATAAAACCGCCTTTATCAAATCCATCTTCGATCCTTATTTTGAAGCCGACAAATCGGTGTGGGCGGTATTTGCCGAAGCATTTACCGAAAGAACATTCAAACGGAACCAGCTTATCAAGGAAGCCGGAAAACACGAAGAATATCTCAATATTATTGTCAGCGGATCAGCCGGCATCTTTGCATTGCGCAACGAACAAACGGTTTGCCTTGATCTTTGCTACGAACAGGATGTATGTTGCGACTACATGTCGTTTCTTACACAAACACCTACGCCCCTTTACACACAGGCATTCGAACCCTTGCAGCTGCTCTCGGTTCCCTTTCAGGCATTGCAGCAGGTGTATGAGCAATCGGCCATAGGTAATAAAATAGGGCGTCTCGCTGCGGAAGGGCTTTACATCCACAAACAAAACCAGCAAATCGACCTGCTTACACGTACAGCCGAGGAACGCTACCTCATGCTCATGCAAAAACAACCGCAGGTTATTCTCCGCACACCTTCAAAGCACATTGCTTCATTCCTCGGCATCACACCCGAAAGCATGAGCCGCATCCGCAAAAACTCCGGCAATCAGCAAACCGGATAACACCATGTGGTATAAACTGCAAAAACCGCCTCTCAGCGGTTCTTGCAGCACTTGTTTCCGGTTAACTATTACGCTTAGTGAAGATCAAAACGATCAGCATTCATCACTTTTGTCCAGGCATTGATGAAGTCGTGAACAAACTTCTCACGGTTATCATCCTGCGCATAAAACTCGGCATAGGCACGCAGAATTGAGTTCGAGCCGAATACAAGATCAACGCGTGTGGCTGTCCATTTTGTTTCGCCGGTTTTGCGGTTTACAAGTCGGTACATATTGTCGCCAGCCGGTTTCCACGCATACTGCATATCGGTAAGGTTCACGAAGAAATCGGTAGTGAGCTTACCGGGATTGCTGGTAAACACGCCATGTGCGGTGCCGCTGTGGTTTGTGCCCAGCACGCGCATACCGCCAACCAGCACAGTCATTTCGGCCGCAGTGAGGCCCATGAGTTGTGCGCGGTCAATGAGCAGTTCTTCGGGACTCACTTCGTAATCTTTCTTGAGCCAGTTTCTGAATCCGTCGTGCACAGGCTCCAGATACTGGAATGATTCTGCGTCTGTAGCTACCTGTGTGGCATCGCCACGGCCGGGTGCAAAAGGAACAGTTACATTGAAGCCGGCATCGCGTGCTGCTTTTTCAACCGCTGCGGTGCCGCCAAGCACAATCAGGTCGGCAAGGCTTACTTTTTTGTTCAGTCCGGCCTGAATTTCTTCGAGCTTGCGGAGCACTTTATCGAGCTGCGCCGGTTCGTTGGCCTGCCAGTTTTTCTGCGGCTCAAGACGAATGCGTGCACCGTTTGCACCGCCTCTGTAATCCGACTGACGGAACGTGCGGGCGCTGTCCCAGGCAGTCACAATGAGTTCAGCAGCAGTGAGGCCGCTGTTGAGCAGCGTTTGCTTCAGCGCGTCTGTTTCTGAATCAGAAAGTGTGTAACTGGCTGCCGGAACGGGATCCTGCCAGATGAGATCTTCTTTGGGCACATCGGCGCCGAGGTAGCGGCTTTTCGGGCCCATATCGCGGTGTGTGAGTTTGAACCATGCACGCGCGAATGTTTCCTCGAAATAAGCCGGATCGTTGTAAAAACGTTCAGAAATTTTGCGGTACTCCGGATCCATTTTCAATGCCATGTCGGCATCAGTCATAATCGGGTTGCGGCGCACGCCGGGTATGTGGGCATCAAACGGCTTGTCTTCTTCTTTCATGTTCACCGGCTCCCACTGCGAGGCACCGAACGGACTTTTGGTCAACGCCCAGTCGTGGTTGAGGAGCAGGTGAAAGTAAGTACGGTTCCATTTATCGGGTGTGGTGGTCCAGGCGCCTTCAAGGCCACTGGTTACAGTGTGCTCGGCATTTCCTTTGCCGCCTGCATTGATCCAGCCCATGCCCTGTTCGTGAATGGCGGCAGCTTCGGGTTCGGGACCGATGTTTGACGGATTGCCGTTGCCGTGTGCTTTACCCACCGTGTGCCCGCCGGCTGTAAGCGCGGCCGTCTCTTCATCGTTCATGCCCATGCGCTTAAATGTGGTGCGCATGTCCTGCGCGGTGCGCAGCGGATCAGATTTCCCGTCAACACCTTCGGGGTTTACATAAATCAACCCCATTTGCACGGCCGCCAGCGGATTCTCAAGCGACTCACTGTTGCCGGGTTCGGAGTAGCGGCTTTTTGCCAGCCATTCTTTTTCGGCACCCCAGTACACGTCTTTTTCAGGATGCCAGATATCTTCGCGGCCGCCGCCAAAACCAAATGTTTTGAAGCCCATTGACTCGTAAGCCATGTTGCCGGCCAGAATCATAAGATCAGCCCACGAAATTTTGTTGCCGTATTTCTTTTTGATGGGATAAAGAAGGCGGCGGGCTTTGTCGAGGTTGCCGTTGTCGGGCCAGCTGTTGAGCGGGGCAAAACGCAGGTTGCCGGTATTTGCGCCGCCGCGTCCGTCGCCTGCACGGTATGTACCCGCAGCATGCCAGGCCATACGAATCATCAATCCGCCGTAATGCCCCCAGTCGGCCGGCCACCAGTCCTGACTTTCGGTCATCATTTTTTTGAGATCGGCTTTCAGTGCTTCAAGATCGAGCTTGGCAAACGCTTCGCGGTAATTGAAACCGGTGTCAGTAGGTTTTGTTTTTACATCATGCTGATGCAAAATATCAAGATTTAAGGCTTTGGGCCATTTGTCGTAAACCGATTTCTGAGTTTCGGTGTTGGCTCCATGTCCGAACGGACATTTTCCGGTTTTTGCTTCCATGTGTGTGAATTTATTTTTACAAGTTAAGTGCTTTGATTGGCATGCTGAAACAGCTTTAGCTGATTTATCTCACCTTTCGGTATAATTTAATTTACGCTTTACAACCCGCATTCCGGCTAATCGAAAACAAACACAAAATCAACCATTGTTCAGGTGCAAAGCAAATGTGGGAATTCCCCTAAATTCAATCAAACTGAATGTTTCTATCTTTGTATAGATAAAATCTATCAGTAAAATGAATCTGCAGCAGCTCGAATACATCATTGCCGTTGACAATTACCGCCATTTTTTGCGTGCATCGCAGGCCTGCAATGTAACACAGGCCACGCTGAGTATGATGATAAAAAAGCTGGAAGAAGAACTTAACGAAGTAATATTCGACCGGAGCAAACAGCCGGTAGTGCCCACAGCTGTGGGCGAAAAAATAATTGCACAGGCGCGCCGGATACTCAGCGAAGCAAAATACCTGAAGGAAATGCTTCAACTTGAAAAAGGAGAGATTTCGGGCACGCTTAAAGTAGGTATCATTCCAACAATTGCACCGTATCTGCTTCCTTTGTTCTTACGTAAACTCGGGCAGGATTATCCCAAACTCAGTTTATCCATTTACGAATTCACCACCGATACATTGGTACAAAAACTAAAATCGGGCGAACTTGATGTGGGCATTCTCTCCACACCGCTGCACACCAAAGCAATACACGAAACAGTACTTTACTATGAGAAATACTTTTTGTACGTAAACGAAAACGAGCCTCAATACAACAAAAAGTACATTCTGCCCGAACATATTGACCTCAATAAACTCTGGTTGCTGGAAGAAGGTCACTGCCTGCGCAATCAGATTCTCAACCTCTGCGAACTGAAAAAGCAAAGCCACAGTAAACATGCTGTGCATTACGAAGCCGGAAGCATTGAAACGTTGATTAATCTGGTAGATAATAATTACGGCCTGACCATCATCCCCGAGCTGGCGGCTCAAAAACTATCAAAAAAACAGCAGCACCAGATAAAAAGTTTCAGAGGGCCGGTGCCGGTGAGGGAAATAAGTCTGGTTACGCATCAGCCTTATGTAAAAGAACGGCTTACCGGAATTCTGAAAGAAGCCATTTTAGCCTGTATTCCGCGCAGCATGCAGCAAAAGGCCAATGCACTGGTGCTTGAAAACTAATGGGCGCTATTTGGAAGGCATATCAAAAAAGCCTTCGTTTTTCATTGCTTCAAGCGCCTGCAGCAAGCATTCTTTCGAATCGTAAATACTGAAACGGCGGCGGGCAGCTTTGCCCTGTGCATCGGTGTAATACACAATAAATGCATCGTTGCCAATGGCACGGCGGTGATACTTAACACTCAGAATATCATCGCGCAAAATAGCAGGCGTATCCGTAAAACCAAACATACGATATGCTGCAAATGCCGAAAAACCGGCAAGCGTAAGTGTTAAAGCCGCCAGCAGGTAATAGTCAGACATGATCATCACTACACAGAAAAAGAGCATGATCAACGCCGCCACCGACATACCAATTACTTCAAACCAGAGCTTTTTACTGTTGGGCTGTGGAAGCACGGCCGGAAGTTCTTTTTTGGCTACTACAAGTCTGTCGGCCAGCACATGGCAATACATACCATCGGCCAGTACAAAATGCGGATGCTGCGGTTCGTTCATGGGGCAAAGGTAAGACTCACTTTGCAACAAACTAAATTAAGGCGTGCAAGTGCTTACAAGCGACTATTGAAATTCGTGTAAACTATAACTGTTTATAAATTAAAAACAGAAACTATAAACTAAATACAAACAATATCGTTAAATATGTAAACACCTTAAACCTCACATATGAAAATCCGGTTTATTCTTTTTGTTACCCTTGCTCTTATTTATGGGTATTGCGGCTGTAAGTGTAAAGAACTCGATGTGGCAAAAGCGATAAACGATATTAAAGTCCCTGTAAAAGTTCTGGGTGACGATGTAATTTATACAGAACGGCAGGTAATCGATTTAAGAACGCAACAGCCGATAACTATTCAGTTAAAAATGGATATTGTTTGTCACCGGGACGATCCTGCTAATGGCACACCGAGGCCGTTAATTATTTTCTTTCATGGATTCAATCCTATTGAATATTTCAAGCACGGATCCGAATCATATAAATATTACAAGCAGGATGCTCATAGTCATTTGATGCTCGAATTTGCCAGAAAGCATCATTGTGTAGTGGCATTAGTTCAATATGTTACAACTACACTTAAATGGGATGATTTTGCATTAAATTTTCATAATAACATACCATGTAAAGTTAATGGTATGGATATAGCACCGTTAGTTGATACATTGGAAGAGAAGCGCAATACCTATTTTGCAATCTCTCAGGGGAAAGATGCTGTTCGTTTCCTTAAATCGAAACATGCAGAGTATAATATTGATATAAACAATATCACATTGGTGGGATTCAGCGCCGGAGGTGGAATTGCTGCTGGTACGGGTTTCATAACCGATACCGCATTCCGGCCAGTCTGGTCGTATGTACAAACTTCAATCACATACAATTCAACAAATCAATTTCCTGCTCAGGGATTCAATTTATTATTAGGTTTACTCAAACTAGAAGTCAAACTAAACCGCGTAAAATACTGTAATCCGATAAATAACTTGCCCACTACATTCCCCAATCCTATTCCCCGAATCGATTTGGGCAGTATAGAAGGAAGAAACACCAGTACATATAATTCATCAGTAAAAAATGTGGCTTTACTTTGTTCCGGATTCCCCAATTTGGTAAGTATAAAAGCAGGCGGGCCTCGTTTATTTGTTTTCGGTCATGATAATGACGAGAGACTGGTTCCACTATTAGAAGAAACGAAATTTAGTTGCTCAAATAAAAAACCGTTTTCTATTTTCAGCGAAATAATTACCAAGGCCAAAGCAGCAGGTTATCAGGAAGGTGTAAATCTGAAAAGTGTACAGGCAAATAATAATAGTCACAACTATTCAGACACAGGTACACTGCAAGGCAGCTACATCACTGTTATAGATGCAATATGGGCATTCATTAAATAGCGAAAAAAGCAGAAATTATATCTTCCGCTGCTGATTAAAGATAGACAATATCCAAAATTCACCTGATCTGCCGCTACTGTTTTACCTGTCAAACGAATCTGTATCTTTATGATATCCAATAATTAATATCATGAAAGGCATTAGTTTTATTATTGACGAAAAAAACAGAAAAAAATCTGTGGTGATTGATCTTCGTACAATCGCAAAACACGAAGAAGAAGTGTATGAGCTCATCGACACATTGATTGCCGAATCCAGACAAGGCGGAGAAGTTATCGCCTGGGAATCGGCAAAAAAACAATTGAATCGTAAGAAGTGAGTAAATACATCATCAATATCGATAAACGTGCGTTGAAAGAATTAATGGATATTAACGCGCGTGACAGACAGAAAATTATTCAGCTTATTGAAGATCTAGCCACAAGTCCCAGACCACAAGGTTGTAAGAAACTGGCGGGTCAGAAATCTGATTTCTGGAGAGTACGCTCAGGCAATTACAGAATAATTTATTCTATTGAGGATAATATTCTGACTGTTACTGTAATTCGCATCGGACATCGCAGGGATGTTTACGGATAACGTTACATCTTCCGCAACTGCTCGCGGAATGATTTAAGGAACTTGGTGGCATACACAAAATCCGAAAGCTCTTTCACATCAGCCGTCAGGATTTCGTGGCGGTTGCCTTCCCATAGTTTTGCGCCTTTGTGTAAAAAGGCAATCTTATCGCCTATTTCAAGCACCGAGTTCATATCGTGAGTAATGACAATGGTTGTCATTTTATACTCCTCGGTAATTTCCTGAATCAGTTCGTCTATGCGGATGGCAGTAAGCGGATCGAGGCCGGAGTTGGGCTCGTCGCAAAACAGGTAACGCGGTTTGAGCGAAATGGCGCGGGCAATGGCTACACGCTTTTTCATACCGCCGCTTATTTCGGCAGGATAAAGTTTGGCGGCATGCGGCAGGTTTACACGCTCAAGGCAAAACATCACGCGGTCAAGCTGTTCGGCCTCGGTCATGTTGGTAAACATCTTGAGCGGAAACTTTACGTTTTCCTCCACCGTCATCGAATCAAACAACGCACCGCCCTGAAACAGCATGCCTATTTGCTGGCGCACATCCTTGCGGGCCTCAAAATCCATGTGCAGGAAGTCTTTACCGTCGTAAAGTACTTCGCCGGTTTCGGGCGTGATGAGACCTACCATGCATTTTGAAAGCACCGATTTACCTGTTCCGCTTTCGCCAATAATGAGATTGGGTTTGCCCTGCTCGAAGGTGAAGGAGAAATCGCGCAGCACGACTTTCTCACCAAATGCTTTGTTCAGATTCTTTACCTCGATCATGCCAGCAGGAGTTGGGTGAGCAGAAAGTTGAAACAAAGCAGGGCGATGATGCTGTACACCACGGCATTCGTGCTCGACTGCCCTACTTCCAGCGAGCCTCCTTTGGTGTAGTAGCCGTGATAAGCTGAAACAGAAGGAATGATGAAGCCAAACACAGCTGTTTTGATCAACGCATAAAACACATTGTACGGGCGGAATTCATACTGAATGCCATAGATGAATTCATAAGGCGTAACTACACCAGCCGCAACGCCCAGCACAAAGCCGCCTATATGCCCCAGAAACATCGAAATCATTACAATGAACGGGAAAATAGCCACCGAAGCCGCTACCTTGGGAAGTATCAGAAAGCTGGCCGAATTTACGCCCATTACATCCAGCGCATCAATCTGCTCGGTTACGCGCATGTTGCCAATTTCGGAAGCAATGCTCGAACCTACTTTGCCGGCAAGGATAAGACTAACAATGGTGGGCGAAAATTCGAGAATGATGGAATCACGTGCGGCAAGACCAACGGCGTAAAGCGGAATCCACGGACTTTCAAAACCAAACGCAGCCTGAATGGTAATTACCGCGCCCATAAACACCGAAATAATAGCCACAATGCCCAATGAGCCGATGCCAATGGCATCCACTTCATGGAAGAAGCGTTGCCAGAAGATTTTCCGCTTTTCGGGACGGCGGAAAACCTGGCTCATCAGCAGCCAGTAGCGGCCTATATGATAAAAGAGTCGGACCGGATTCATTCGAGAGAGGCAAAAATAGCGATTATTTCGGGGCTAAGTGTTGTCCTTTTGTTGACTATCGCTCAACGAATCGCATTCACATGTCCGTATTGTCTGATAAGTGCGCCACCTGTGCAGATTGATCGGTATTCGATCTGATAAACATACGTGTCGATTTGAACGGTATTGCCTTTGTACGTTCCGTTCCAGCCGTTCACGATATCGGTAGTTTCGTATAGAAGCAGACCCCAGCGGTCAAAAATGAGGAGGCGAAAATCTGTAATACCTTCTCCATATGCCGTAAACCTATCGTTGTTGCCATCCCCATTGGGGGTGAATGTATTGGGAATATACAAAGAGCCTTCACCCGCAATGCCTGTTATTTCTACAGTATCAGCAATAACGCAAACACCGGCAGTTACAAGCACAGTATAAACACCCGGCTCACTAACGACAATGCTGCTTGTGGTGGCACCCGTATTCCAAAGCCATGCCGTTGCGCCCGCAACCGAAGCATCAAGCTCAAGTCGTAAACCGCCGCAGAGCGTGAGCTCAGATGGCAGCCCCGGCCGCAACAGGTAAAAAACATTCACCGTATCGGAAGCCAAACAGTTCGCCAAACTTACTTGCACCGCGTAGATGCCTGAACTATCCGGTAAAATAGTTTGCGTTTGTTCGCCTGTGTTCCAGGCAAAAACAGCACCGGGATTTCCGGCATCCAGCACCAGCACATTATCAGGGCAAACCAACGAGTCTGGCCCGAGATTTACTAATGGCACAGGATCAACCTGCACTATAATTGAATCACGAAGTACACATGGTGGCGTGGTAGTTTCAACCCAATAGAGTCCGGGAGTAGTAACCGTAATTACTGACGCGGTGTCACCGGTGCTCCACAACCAAGTTGCACCCACACCACCATTGAGTTGAACAGTTTGCCCTTGGCAAATGTTTGTATCGTTGCCAATTGCAGGCAGAGGCACAACCTGCACTTGCACACTATCGGTATCATTGCATGTGCCATTGGCCGCTACAACCGAATAGATGCCCGATGCCGAAACCGTAATGGTTTGTGAAGTAGCACCGGTTGACCAAGTGTAAGTGGAAGCAGGTGCGCCAGCGTCAAGCTGCAGCGTTGCCGAACCACATAAGATCGTATCACTGCCCAAATTAACTACGGGAGCAGATTGTACGGTGATTACGAAGGTAGATGTATCTGTATTTGGGCCACAGGTGGGGGTGCCGGTAACAATAAGCGTTACGGTATATGTTCCTGCTTGTGTGAAGGTGTAGCTAGGTTGCTGTAAATTACTCGTATCAGCAGTGGTATTCGGATCACCAAAATTCCAGTTGTATTGAACTTGCGTATTCGCACTAAGCGGTGAAAATACTACAGGTAAAGGAGCACAACCGCTTGCAGGTGTCGGCGAAAATGAAGCATTGATGGCTTGATTTACAGGGCAATTCGGGTCGCGCTGATAGCGCCACAATGCATTGGTGGTATTCCCTAAATTCATCCCGCCGCCAAACATCCATAAATTTCCAGCAAGATCCTGAAAACTGGCGCTGCCACCTGCTGATTGGGGGTAATTAGTGGCTGCAGGAACTTGCAAGATTCCATAGTTACCGGGCTGGCTAAGTGCCAAGGTACCGCTAATCCAATTGAACTGATTAGTAAGTGGATCAAACACCCAAAGGTCTTCAAGTTCACCGGCTAAACTCAAGCCGCCCCATGACCAAAAATATCCACACTCATCAGTCCAGCAAGCCCGGCTTTCATATCGCCCTTGCGGATACGCTGATGTGAACTGACATTGGGTTTGAAAAGTGGATGGTGGATCAGGGAAGTTGGCACCAGCCATCCACGTCCACAAATTTGTGACCGGATCATACATCCACATGTCCGACATTGTAAATATTGGAAAAGCAAGACCGCCATAAAGCCAAAAACGGCCTTGTGCATCTTTCCAGCTTGAGAAGGTGCCACGTCCACCCGGGGTGTTTGTGGTAGCCGGCACTTGCTGCGTTCCGAAGTTGGCAGGGACATTGGGTGTACCGTTCCCGCTCATACACGTCCACCAATTTGTGGCCGGATCGTATTTCCACATATCACTATAAAACGTGCCATTATTGCCATCCATCCCGCCGTAAATCCATAACTCGCCCGAATTACTCACCCAATTTGCACACGCCTCGCTGCGGGGGGGCGGCAAATTTGTAGCGGCGGGCACTTGCAATGTTCCATAATTACCTGCACTGTTAGCTAAATTTGGCCCTTTCATCCATGTCCACTCATTGGTAGCAATCGAGTATTTCCACAAATCATTAAGTACACCAAAATTTCCAACTGCATCCCAGCCTTGCCCTCCGAAAAGCCATAAATCGCCAGCGGTATCGACCCAGGTAGCCGCTCCCCACGAACGCGATCCGGGTATATTTGTTGGCGAAGGCACACTTTGAACGCCGTAGTTGCCTGCTTGCTGTAATCCTGTTGTTCCGCTAACCCAAGTCCAATTATTGGTGATCGGGTCAAACTTCCAAAGTGCCGATGCTTCTTGAGCAGTAACTGCAGTTAACCCGCCAAAGATCCAGAAATTACCTTGCAGGTCAGTCCATTTAGCTGCCTGATAAAGAGCCGGAGGTTCGTTGGTGGGCGCAGGAACACCCTGAATTCCGAAATTCCCTGCTGCGTTATTTACACTACTGCCCTTCATCCACGTCCAAGTACCATTTTGCCCCTGCAGGCCGATACCTGCGGTGAGCATTATCAAGAATGCAAAAAAACGAAAGCCGCTTATGTTCATAATCGCAGTTAGATTATACAACCAAAATAGAACAAGCCTATTATGAAAAAGTTCGTTTTAGATTAAAATTTGCCTGATCTTGAAAAACACTTGGCTGGTGTTGCAAACAACTTAAACAAAAAACGGGAGCCGATTTTGGCTCCCGTTTTTCTGTTTACTGTCCGTGACAGTTTTTATACTTCTTGCCAGATCCGCAGGGGCAAGGATCATTGCGACCTACTTTGGGATCTTGCCGCACTACCTGCTGCACAACGGGCTGTTGACGTTGCTGCGGCATTCCGTTTTCGCCTTGCTGAACGGGTTGCTGTTGCTGCTGCTGCTGTGCGGCTCCAACTTCTTCGCGGGTGGTTTGAAGTTTGGGCTGCTGCGGCTGGCGCGGAGGTGCGTTGCGCAGTTGCTGCTCTTCAATCACATCGGCATCGTTCTTTGGCGGCGCACCGTGATAGAGGAACGATACTATTTCGCGGTTGGTTTCGCCGGCCATGCGTTTGAACAGGTCGAATGATTCGAACTTGTAAATGAGCAGCGGGTCTTTCTGTTCGTACACCGCATTCTGCACGCTCTGCTTCAGGTCGTCCATTTCGCGCAGGTGTTCTTTCCAGGCATCATCAATCATTGAAAGGATGGTGCCTTTTTCAATGGTGGTGATCATTTCGCGGCCCTGCGTTTCGTAGCATTTTTTCAGGTTGGCTACGGCGTGCATGGTTTTGATGCCGTCGGTTACGGGTGTAACAATGTTCTCGTATTGTGCGGCCTGTGTTTCGTACACGTTTTTCACCACCGGCCAGAATTGCGCAGCCATTTCGGCCGATTTCCTGCGGTAATGCTCAAGCACGTGTTCGTAAACGGTTGCCGTAACATCGGCCGGTTTCGAGGCCATGAATTCATCGGCTGTCATGGGCGCTTCGATGCCGAACAAACGCAGGCAGTCGAGCTCAAACTGGCTGAAGTTTTGCGCGTCGTGGGCTTCAGTCACCATTGCATCGCACACATCGTGTACCATGTTGGCAATGTCGAGCTGCAAGCGTTCGCCAAACAAGGCATTGCGGCGTCGCTTATAAATTACTTCGCGCTGCGCATTCATCACATCATCATACTCAATCAAACGCTTACGTGTGCCGAAGTGGTTTTCTTCCACTTTCTTCTGCGCGCGCTCAATTGATTTGGTAATCATGCTGTGCTGGATCACCTCGCCTTCTTTCAGGCCCATGCGGTCCATCATGCGTGCAATACGGTCGGAACCGAACAAGCGCATGAGATCATCTTCAAGCGACACAAAGAACTGTGAAGTACCGGTATCGCCCTGACGACCGGCGCGGCCGCGCAGCTGGCGGTCCACACGGCGGCTTTCGTGGCGCTCCGTACCAATAATGGCCAAACCACCCGCCTCGCGCACACCGGGCCCGAGCTTAATGTCGGTACCACGGCCGGCCATGTTGGTGGCAATGGTTACCGTGCCCGGCAAACCGGCTTCGGCAACAATTTCGGCCTCGCGCTGGTGCTGTTTGGCGTTAAGTACATTGTGCTTGATGTTGCGGAGTTTGAGCATACGGCTCAGCAACTCCGAAATTTCTACCGAGGTAGTACCCACCAGCACCGGACGGCCTTCGCCCACACACTTCACAATTTCATCAATCACCGCATTGTACTTCTCGCGCTTGGTTTTATACACCAGGTCTTCGCGGTCTTTACGCACAATGGGCTTGTTGGTGGGAATAGTAACTACGTCGAGTTTATAGATTGTCCAGAATTCCTGCGCTTCCGTTTCGGCCGTACCGGTCATACCGGCCAGCTTGTGATACATACGGAAGTAATTCTGAAGTGTAATGGTGGCGTAGGTTTGCGTGGCCGCCTCTACCTTTACATTCTCTTTCGATTCAATAGCCTGATGCAATCCGTCGGAATAACGGCGGCCATCAAGAATACGGCCGGTCTGCTCGTCCACAATCTGCACCTTGCCGTTCATCACCACATACTCCACATCTTTTTCAAACAGGCAGTAGGCTTTGAGCAACTGCTGCATGGAGTGTACGCGTTCCGACTTGATGTTGTAATCGCGGATGAATTCTTCTTTGGCTACAAGGCGTTCTTTCTCGTCGCTGTGCTTGCGTTCGAGTTCCACGAGTTCGGCGGCAAGGTCGGGCAGAACAAAGAAGTGATGATCTTCGAGATTTTTTGAAATAAGGTCGATGCCTTTTTCAGTGAGTTCGATGGTATTGTGTTTCTCATCGATCACGAAATAAAGTTCGGCATCCACTTTATGCATTTCGCGCTGCTGATCCTGCATGTAGAAGTTTTCGGTCTTCTGCAGCAGGGCCTTAACACCCTGTTCGCTGAGGAACTTGATGAGGGCTTTGTTTTTGGGTAAACCGCGGTAGCAGCGCAGCAGGGCCATACCTGCTTCTTTTTCCTTTTCTTTATTGCTCTCGGCTTCGGCAAAAAGTTTTTTGGCGTCGGCCAGAATGGTGTTGAGGTACGAGCGTTGCGCGTTTACCAATGTTTCCACGCGCGGCTTGAGCTCGTGAAACATGTGGTTATCGCCTTTGGGTGTGGGACCGGCAATGATGAGCGGCGTACGCGCATCGTCGATAAGCACGGAATCCACCTCATCCACAATGGCGAAGTGATGTTTGCGCTGTACAAGCTCTTCGGGTCCGCGGGCCATGTTGTCGCGCAGGTAATCGAAGCCAAATTCGTTGTTGGTGCCGTAGGTAATATCAGCAAGGTAGGCCTGTCGGCGCGGGAACGAGTTCGACTCGTGCATGTCGATGCAATCAACCGTAAGGCCGAGGAATTCAAACAGCGGGCCGTTCCACTCGGAGTCGCGCCGGGCGAGGTAGTTGTTAACGGTAACCACGTGTACACCGCGGCCGGCAAGGGCGTTGAGGTAAACGGGCAATGTAGCAACGAGGGTTTTACCTTCGCCGGTAGCCATTTCGGCAATTTTGCCCTGGTGCAGCACGGTACCGCCAATAAGCTGTACATCGTAATGCACCATGTTCCACTTCACTTCCACGCCGGCAGCCATCCACGAATTTTTCCAGATGGCTTTATCGCCTTCAATGCGGATGTGCGGACGTTTAACGGCGAGGTTGCGGTCGTGTTCGGTGGCGGCCACCACCAGTTCGTCGTTTTCGGCCAGGCGGCGCGAGGTTTCTTTTACCACGGCAAAAGCCTCGGGAAGTATTTCGAGCAGCACTTCCTCAATTTTCTTGAGCAGGTCTTTTTCAATGCTGTCGGCCTCGGCAAACAAACGCTCCTGTTCTTCGATCGGGGTTTCGGGGTTTTCGGCCTTTGCCTTGAGCCGGGCAATTTCGGCCTCTTCCGTGCCTATGTATTCGTTGATACGTTTGCGAAACTCAGTTGTTTTACCGCGAAGCTGATCGATGGTAAGCGACCGGAGTTCATCGGCAAAACCCAGGGTTTTAGTCACATAAGGCATTACCTCCTTTACATCGCGTTCCGATTTGGAACCGCCCAGGAGTTTGGAAATACTTTTAACGATGTTATCGAACATGAGCGTAACTTGTAAACTGCCGCCAAAGCCTTACACCGGCTTGCGCGCAGGATTGCAAAAGTAGCATTTTCTGCCGGACGTTCCGGCGAAAACACGTTGCAGGTGTTCATCAATGATCGTTCCGGGTAAGATATTCGGTGGAATAGCTGACAAACTTACCGCCTCCGCCATCGGGTTAAGCCTAAATGGCAGCAAACACGACAGGGAAACCTGCACGGGTTTCCCTGTTGCACCGCATCAGCGGTAACCTGATTTTCAAGAAGTTAAAAGAAGATGTTAGTATTCGTCTTCGTTGAAGAAGAAGTCTTCTTTAGTCGGGTAATCGGGCCAGATTTCTTCGATTGATTCGTAGGCTTCGCCTTCGTCTTCAATTTCCTGCAGGTTCTCAATCACTTCCATCGGCGCACCGGAGCGGATGGCGTAGTCGATTAATTCCTCTTTCGTAGCCGGCCAGGGAGCATCTTCAAGATAAGAAGCAAGTTCAAGGGTCCAATACATACGCGAAGGGTATTAAATGTTTTGTTTTGTTACAACGAGGATTTAATTGAAATGTTACATCATGCAAAAGCAGATGCTGTTTCTCCTCAATATTCGTGCAAAAGTAAAATTTTATGCAGGCGAAAGTACAGCCGCCTCTAAATTTTACGAATACCTATTGTTATGATAATCAAACAATTAAGTAGTTTTCAACAAAAACACGTACTTCTTACGGCTCACATTCTTGGTTTCCAGGGTGTTTCCGTTGCACCCAGATCATGTGTAAGCTTCCGCGAAAGCACAAAAAGATAGTCGGAAAGCCGGTTTAAATATTGCGTAATCAGGGCACTTACTCCGGCTGTTTCGCTGAGGTGAGTAACGTTGCGCTCGGCACGCCGGCACACACAGCGGGCCACGTGGCAGTGCGATACAGTTATGTGACCGCCCGGCAACACAAAGCTGCGCATAGGCGGCAAATGCTCGTTCATGGCATCAATAGCCTGTTCGAGGCGTGAAATGTCGGCCGCTTCCAGTTCGGGCAGTTTCATTTTCGACTTTTCCGGATCGGCAGCCAGCAGCGAACCCATTGTAAAGAGCCGGTCCTGAATTTCAATCAGCAACGCGGTTACGGCTTCTTCCGCAATGGAATCGCGCAACACGCCGATCCACGAGTTGAGTTCATCAACCGTGCCGTATGCTTCAATGCGGATGTGATGTTTGGGCACGCGTGTACCGCCTATGAGCGAGGTCTGGCCTTTATCGCCTGTTTTGGTGTAAATCTTCATAACTACTGTTGCACAACAAAGCGCCCGGCAGTTTGTTCGCCGCGGCTGTTCTGCACCCCGAAGATATACACTGCGGGCGAGAGTGCCGAAAAATCCGGTGTTTTATGGTCTCTGACAATCCGGGCTTTTCAACAATTAATTCAAATCAGTAAGCAGCTTGAGCTGAATGCCAGTATAGCCGGAATCAATACGTGAAAGATAGGCTCTGAATCCGGGATTAATCCATCCTCCAAGTTCGTATATCAACCTGCGTATATCGGTAGCGGCCTGCGGACAACTATTCCCAATACGGTTAAAGCATACCGGTTCGTGATGGCTGATCCGGTTTCTGAAATCACGTATCTGCCGGAGTTTGGGCATGAGAATGATTTCATTGGTTCCGGCCGGAGCATGTGGGAAAGCTTTTAACGGAACTTGCTTGAGTGTATGGAAATAGCGTTTATCAAACATAATTGTCCAGAACCCGAAAGTTTGCTCTGCAATTACGCGTCCCGAAGTAAGCGGAGGTTTACTGGCCGATCGCTTTAAACGTTGTTTTGCTTTCTCAACTTCGTCATAAAGAAAACGCTCTGGTATTACTCTGCCGTTTACTTTTTTCACCCCTAAAGAAGATGAAATCATAAACCCGTTTTGCTGGTTGAGAATCCAGTCGGGATCATTAAAATGCATCGTTAACTCCCTGTGAATTACATTGCGAAGGCCTACTTCAAAAAGACTGAATAAAGGGAGAAATGATTTACTTAGTTTAAGATTAATGCGATATAGTTTTTTTGCCTTATTTTTGTCATATTTACAGGCAAACAAGTAGCGGTTCATGCGCTCCTGTGAGAGAAATTGTTCGTAATCCTTGTACTGCATATTGATTTAAAAGCATAATAATAAATGAATGCAGGGATATAGTCATTTACAAATGCTTAATCAACTAAATCTGTTAAAAAGTTTTTACATCTCTGAATAAGAAACGGAAAAAGTTATATATTTGTGTGTGCGATCTGATAAAGCCTCTTGGCTCCGGCCAACGTAATCAGACAAAAGATCAAGTTGCTTCGGCAGCTTTTAAAAGACCCGGCTCGTCCGGGTCTTTGCTTTTTATTTCGCCAGTGCCCGCTGAATCTGCGGGTTCAATTCATCACTTTCTATCAAACCATCTTTCACGCGCACAATACGGTGGGCGTGGCGGGCAATGTCTTCTTCGTGGGTAACGACGATAATGGTATTGCCGGCCTGATGAATGGTTTCAAACATGCCCATAATTTCAATGGAGGTGCGTGAATCGAGGTTGCCGGTGGGTTCGTCGGCGAGGATGATGGCGGGATCGTTTACCAATGCGCGGGCAATGGCCACACGCTGGCGCTGGCCGCCGGAGAGTTCGTTGGGGCGGTGGTGCATGCGGTCTTTCAGGCCTACTTTTTCGAGGGCAAGTTCGGCGCGTTGCTGGCGTTCGCTGCGGCTCATACCGGCATACACCAGCGGCAGCATTACATTTTCCAGCGCGGTGCTGCGCGGCAAAAGGTTAAAGGTTTGGAATACAAAACCAATTTCCTTGTTGCGCACCGCCGCAAGCTCATTGTCATTCATATTGGCCACCGATTTGCCGTTGAGCACATACTCGCCGTCTGAGGGCGTATCCAAACAGCCCAGCACATTCATGAGTGTAGATTTGCCCGAACCCGAAGGGCCCATAAGCGCCACGTATTCGTTCTTGTAAATATCAAGCGAAATGCTGCGCAACGCATAAATAATTTCACCGCCCAGCGAATACGAGCGGGCAATATTGCGCAAACTGATAATTAACTGTGCATCGGCCATTGGCATAAAGGTAAGCGGTTTATTGGCCAAAAATTATCACATTTCACCTAAAATTATTTCGGTTTACATTGCCTTTCCGGTTGCGTTCAATTAATTTGGCCATTCAATCCATTCATTACGCACACAAAAAATCCACACATGAACATTGAACAAATTACTCCGCTCATCGAAGCCAGCTTAGCCGGTTTGAAATTAGACCCCGCCCAATGCCGCAACGAAAAACCCGGCCAATGGTCGTACCGCAGCCAGAAAGCAGATGTATGGATTGATGTATTCACCTTTCAGGACAGACCCGAAAAATATTATTTACAGGTAATGAGTCCGCTTTGCCTGGTGGCTGATCTTCGCCGCGAAGAGTTCCTGCTCGATATTCTGGAAATAAACTACAAACTGGTAGGCTGCTGGATTGCCAAACGCAACGACTGGCTGTATGTGCTCAACCTGCGCGAAACGGAAAACATCGACCAGAGCGAGATTGACGCTACGCTTGACCGTGTTTCCTACTACTGCAATGATTATCTGGCCAAACTCAGCTTCAAGTATGAAGGCTGCTGGACGCCCAAGCCGGTGGAAGGCGGACGTGGGTAAGCTTTTCGCATATACAATAAATGCAAACACATTATCCCGTTTAATTGGGGTGATGTGTTTGTTTTTATTAGTAACGCTAAGCTGCAATCCAGAAAAAAATCAACCTGCGAAATCTGAAGAAAAGGCGTTTATTAAAATTGATTTTGCGTGGATCTATAATCACGGATCTTATGGGGGAATAATAATTGACAGTAATGGGCTTTCGCAGGTATATACCAATTTCAAAGATTCAGCCTATGTTCATAAAACACTTTTTCCTGACTCAATTCTTAATCAAATAAAATCGCTTATTCCTGCTTTACCCGATAACTATACTTGTCCATACTGTCTGGATAACGATACTACGTCATCACTTTGTATCGATGCTGCTTATGCTGAGATTTATATTTACACTCCAAACGGCCAAAAAAAATCACGTTGCTACATTACTGAATATTCTGACCGCATTAATATCAGCGGCAAACAGCCTCAGCTCAGTATATTAAATTTTTTTTACAGTTTACATCATCAGTATCCTATGATTCCTTCTCAGGATGGTTCATTGCCCCAAAGCCCGTTAATTGATACGTTAAAATCAAAGCTCCCACCAATTGGACCTCCTATACGTTTTGAGGATTTGGAAGACGGCGCTTGATTAAACACGATTTTTCCTGTAGATATATACAGGGATTGATTGTCAAAGACAATGCATAGTGCATCAAAGGCGCGGCGTGATGCATCACGCCGCGACAAGTGATTTATTCCCCAATTTTTCCACAACCTGCACAATGATGTTCACACGATGAAACCGAATCGGGCTTTTGTGCCTAATTTTACATCGTGAACGATAATTACCTCGACGAACTCAACGAGATACAGCGCGAAGCTGTAACTGCTACCGACGGGCCTTTGATGATTGTGGCGGGCGCCGGCTCAGGCAAAACGCGCGTGCTCACTTACCGCATTGCCCACCTCATCCGCCTCGGTGCGGATCCGTTTAACATACTTGCCCTCACCTTTACCAACAAAGCCGCGCGCGAAATGAAAGAGCGTATTGGCCGTATTGTGTCTAAAGGCGAAGCACGAAATATCTGGATGGGCACTTTCCACTCCGTGTTTGCGCGTATCCTGCGCGCAGAGGCCGAAAAATTAGGCTATCCCGCCAACTTCACCATTTACGATACCGACGATTCAAAGAGCCTCATCAAAACCATTCTCAAGGAACAGGGACTTGATGACAAAGTATATAAACCGGCAATGGTGCTCAGCCGGATTTCGGCCGCAAAAAACAACCTGATTTCTGCGCAGGCCTATCTTCAAAACAACAATGTAATTGAAGAAGACCGGCAAAGCGGAAAGCCAAAAATCGGCATCATTTACGAGCAATACGCCAGGCGCTGCTTCAAAGCCGGCGCAATGGATTTCGACGACCTGCTCTTTAATACCAATATTCTCCTGCGCGATTTTCCGGAAGTGCTTAACAAGTATCAGGACAAGTTCCGCTACATTATGGTGGATGAGTATCAGGATACCAACTTCTCACAGTATGTAATTGTAAAACAGCTTGCCGCCAGGTTTCAGAATATTTGTGTGGTGGGCGATGACGCGCAGTCGATTTACGCATTCCGCGGCGCCAATATTCAAAACATCCTCAGCTTTGAGCGCGATTATCCTGATCTTAAAACCGTAAAACTCGAACAGAATTACCGCAGCACACAACACATTGTAAAAGCAGCCAACGCCGTAATTAAAAACAACCGCGAACAGCTGGAGAAAAATGTATGGACGGCCAATGCCGACGGCGATAAAATTGGTTTGATGAAAGCCGCCACCGACAATGAAGAAGGTCAGCTGGTGGCGCGGCATATTTTCGAACTCAAAATGCAGCACCAGTTGCACAATAAAGAGTTCGCCATTTTGTACCGTACCAATGCGCAGAGCCGTAGCATGGAAGAAGCCCTGCGCCGGCTCAATATTCCTTACCGCATTTACGGCGGCACTTCATTTTATCAGCGCAAGGAAGTAAAAGACATGCTCGCTTACTACCGCATGTGCATCAATCCGCACGATGAGGAGGCGCTGAAACGCATTATCAACTATCCCGCGCGCGGAATCGGCGATACCACGCTTGATAAAATTACCATTGCCGCCCGCGACAATGATGTGAGCCTGTTTACCGTGTGCGAAAACATTGCCGAATTCGGCCTGCAGGTAAACAGCGGCACGGTACAGAAGATACAGGACTTTGTGGCCATGATCAAGAGCTTTGGCGTAATGCTGCAGGTGCAGAATGCCTACGACCTTGGCCACCACATTGCCAGCCACTCCGGTTTGCTGCGCGAACTGTATTCCGACAAAACGCCCGAAGGCGTTAGCCGCTACGAGAACGTGCAGGAACTGCTCAACGGCCTGAAAGAATTTTCGGATGGCGAAAATGCCCCGCCCATTGATCTGGTGGAGCAAAACGACCCCGAGCTGCAACGCATTGAACTGGAACAGCAGGCCGAGTTGCATGACGAAGCCAATACAGGTCCGCTGCGCACACTCGATCAGTTCATGCAGGACATTGCCCTGCTTACTGATGCCGACACCAAAGCGCCCGACGCCGATATGGACAAAGTATCGCTCATGACCATACACGCCGCCAAGGGCCTTGAGTTTGGCTACGTGTATATTGTGGGCATGGAAGAAAACCTCTTCCCCTCAGCCATGAGCGTAAATTCACGCGCCGATCTGGAAGAAGAGCGCCGCCTGTTTTACGTGGCCATTACGCGCGCCGAGAAGCGTTGCATGCTCACCTTTGCCAGCACACGCTACCGCTGGGGCAACCTCACCACCTGCGAGCCAAGCCGCTTCATTGAAGAAATTGACACGGATTTTATGGAGTACGCCAACAGCGCCGCCCGCACCGAGTTTAATGGCGGCGGCGCTCAGGCTTCACCCGTGTTCCAGCGCCGTGGTGCGCAGCAGGGCGCAGCTACGCCACAGGTAAACGTTAGCAATGGCCCCGCTCCCAAAAAGAACCTGGTAAAAGTAACCAGCACCGTAAACACTCCCACCGCCCCGCTCGACAACAGCCACCTCAAAAGCCTCGCCGTAGGCATGACCGTGCAGCACGACCGGTTTGGCCGCGGCAAAGTGACAGGACTCGAAGGTGCTTTCCCGAATACGAAAGCCACCGTGCATTTTGATGCAGCCGGACAAAAGCAGCTGCTGCTCAAGTTTGCGAAGCTGGAGATTGTGGGGTGATTTTATAATACTGATAATCAATTTAATATAACATTTTAAATTTAACACATTCCTCAACTCACATAAATCGTATTTTTTTGCTATGTTTGCATTGTGTTGATTTAGTTTAATGGAAGAATATGGGATATCTAGGCTCAGGATGTAAGTTCGAATCTTACAATCAACACTTTTATATTTTAAGGAGGCGGAGAAGTAACAACTACAGAAATGTACTCGGAGACGATTTACGATTTCATGTGAGTTGGTTGTGAATTGCTTTCAGATTTTACATCAACTTCTCCCCTCTTTATTTAAAAGACAATCCCGGCTTTTGGCCGGGACTCCCTAAACTGTTTTCACAGCGGAATAATCCTTATTGTGAATTGCTTTCAGATTGTGATACAAAGTTATAAGCTGATATGAATTAAGCAAGAAAATTCTTGCTTTTTCTTATCCCCAAATCAAAGGATTTTTATTCCCATAAAATTATGGATTGTTTTTAAAATAATTAGTGATAGTTTAGCAGCACCTACACATAAAATTTATGACAAAAATTCTTGGTCTCGATCTTGGCGTTGCCTCCATTGGCTGGGCATATATTGAACAAACAGAAAACGCGGCTAAAATTCTGGGAACCGGCGTTCGCATCATTCCATTGTTTGATGATGAGCGCGATGAGTTTTCGCAGGGCAATGCTATTTCAAAACATCAGAAACGCACATTAAAGCGAACACAACGTAAAGGCTACGACCGCTACCAACTTCGGAAATTTGCGCTTAAAGCAGCATTGGAAAAAATAAATGCGGTGCCTGATGCGACATTATTTTCATTAACATCGGTTGAACTATATGGCTTACGCCACAAAGCGGTAACCGAAAAAATAACACTTCAGGAATTAGGCCGTATTTGGCTGCACCTGAATCAGAAACGCGGATATAAAGGAAGCCGAACTGATGATGCAAACGATACTAAGCAAACGCAGTATGTTGCCGAAGTGAATACACGCTTCAAAACAATTACTGAACTGGGGTTAACAGTTGGTAAGTTTTTTCATAAACAACTTCTTGAAGATCCCAACAAACCAATTAAAGGCGAAGTATTTCCGCGTGAGGCCTACATGCAGGAGTTTGATCTTATTTGGAACAAACAATCGGAATACTACGGTGAATTGCTGAATGATGTTTTAAAAAACGAAATACGTAACCGCATTATCTATTATCAGCGACCTTTAAAATCAAAGAAAGAACTGGTTTCAGTATGCGAATTTGAAGGCAAGTGGTATGAAAAAGGAACTAAAAAACTATTTGCCGGACCTAAGGTTACTCCCCGAAGTGCGCCTTTATTTCAAGTATGTAAACTCTGGGAAAGCATTAATAATATTACGATAAAACACAAAACCGGTTCAGAATATCAGATCAGTAACGAACAGAAAAAAATACTATTCGATTATCTTAATGTCAATTCCAATCTTTCACCAACGGAACTGTTCAAATTACTGAAAATTGGTAAAAATGACGGTTATACGCCCAATGAGCAAATTCGTAAAAAAGGAATACAGGGCAACACCACCAAAGCGGCGATCTTGAATATTCTCAAAGACAATCCTTCGGCTGAATCGCTCACCCGTTTTGAGCTAACTATTGAGCAGTATCAGGAAGAATATGCAGATACGACTACAGGTGAACTCATTAAAATTGATCGTCAGCGCATAACACCTTCTTATGAACAGGAGCCGCTGTACAAACTTTGGCATTTAATTTATTCATCTCAAGAGAAAGACTTGACCGACTTAAAACTCAAATTGCAAAGTGACTTCCCCCTTTCGGAAGAAGAAGCCGAGCAATTATTAAAACTCGATTTTACGCGAGGCGGGCACGGAAATAAAAGCGCACGGGCAATTCGAAACATCTTGCCTTATTTACAGCAAGGAAAAAAATACAGCGAGGCTTGTGCTCTTGCCGGGTACAACCATTCGGACAGCAGAACGAAAGATGAAAATCTGAAACGTGATCTTGAAGAAAAATTATGTCTGCTTCCCAAAAATAGTTTGCGGCAGCCGGTAGTTGAGAAAATTTTGAATCAAATGATTCATTTGGTTAATGCAATTTTGGAAGCGCCTGAATTTGGCCGCCCCGATGAAATACGCGTTGAGCTTGCCCGTGAACTGAAACAAAGTAAAGATGAACGGAATGATGCCTATAATGGAATTAATGAACGGGAACGGGAAAATGAAAAGTTGAGAAAACAATTATTACAGCATCCTGAATTTCAAAAATCATTCGTTTCTAAAAGAGACCTTGATAAATACAGACTATGGCTTGAGTTTGAAGGTATTTCACCCTACGAGCCGAACAAACAGGTTTCTCTTTCTGCATTATTCAGCAATCAATACGATATCGAACATATTATTCCGCGTTCACGTTTATTTGACGATAGTTATTCAAACAAAACATTTTGCAGACGCGAGTTAAACTCTGGCGAAAACGGGAAGAACCAACAAACTGCTTATGAATTTATGCAGTCGAAACCGGAGTTCGATCAGTTTATTGAACTAGTTGAAAAAACCTATAAAACCAAAAAGATTGGCCGGGCCAAACGCGATAAATTATTGATGACCGGCGATAAAATTCCGTCGGGTTTTATTGATCGCCAGTTAAGACAAACCCAATACATCGCCAAAAAAGCACGCGAAATTTTAGATGCGGTTTGTCGCAATGTGCATGCATCAAGCGGCGGCGTAACCGACTATTTGCGCGACCAATGGGGCTACAATGAAATACTTGAACAGCTTCAGCTTGAACGCTACCGTGCAGTTGGCCAGACCGAAATGCGCGACCAAAAAGACAAACAGGGTAATATTATTAAAGTTGAGCGCATAAAAGATTGGTCAAAGCGCGACGATCATCGCCACCATGCCATTGATGCGTTGGTTGTAGCCTGTACAAATGCAAAAATTATTAAGCGGCTGAATGATTTAAACCAAACTGTTGTTGCCGGTAAAAATGAAAGCAAACAAGATGCACTGAAAGCATCGGGCGATATGGGGCTTAAAACATTTATTGCAGGCGAACGAATTTTTAAACCCGCAGAAGTATCAGCAGCCGCAGAACAAATTTTAGTTTCTTACAAACAAGGGCGTAAAGTAACGGCAAAAGCCAAACGCATGGCCAAAGTAGCCGGTGAACTAAAGGTGGTGCAAAAAAACATTCCGGTTCCCAGAGGTCCTTTGCACGAAGAAAGTGTTTACGGAAAGATTAAAGTTCCTAAACGCTGGAAGCTTGATCACCGTTTTGAACTTGCACATTTAATAGCAAACGCTGCACATAAAAAACTCGTTCAGGACAGACTTAAAGCACATAACGGGAATGCCACAAAAGCTTTTTCCGAACCAATTTGGTTAGATAAAAAGCAAACGAAAAAATTAACGCACGTTGAGCTGAATGAATGGCAGTATGTACTTTCCTACTCGCTTTCACAAATCACGAAGCCGGATGATGTAAAATGGATTGTGGATAAAGCTGTACGTGATGTTGTACGTGAGCATTTGGAAAAGCACGAAAACAACGTTAAGAAAGCATTTGGTGACCTCCAAGGCAACCCGGTTTGGCTGAATAAAGAAAAAAATATTCAGGTAAAAAGGGTGAGAATGTTTACCGGTCTTGATGTTGTAGAGCCAATATGGAAAAATGAAAAGGACGAATACATTGGTTTCGTAAAGCCCGGATCAAATCACCATATTGCATTATACATAGATAAAGACGGCAGCATTCAGGAGCATGTCGCTACTTTCTTTCATGCGGTACAGCGAGAATTGAAAGGACTTCCTGCAATTATTAAAAACCCTGCAGATGTGTGGGAGAAAGTTGCTCAGAAAGAAAATATATCGCAGGAGTTTCTTGAAAAATTGCCAGATGCAAACTGGTCATACAAACTAAGTATGAAAGCAAACGACCTTTTTGTTTTTGGATTAGACGGGGATGCTTTAAATGAAGCACTAAGAAGTAATGATCTTACTATACTTGCTAAACATTTATTCAGGGTACGTAAACTAACATCTGGAAATTATTGGTTTCAGCATCATTATGAAACAGAGCCACGCGAATCTGTTGCTGATAAACAAGCAGGAAGAGCTATCCAAGCCAGCAAAAGTACAATGACTGGTATAAAAGTAAAGATCGACCGGCTCGGCCGTATCTCGCTAACCAATGATTAAACGTACCCTCTATTTCGGTAATCCCACCTACCTCTCGCTGCGCCATGCGCAGCTGGTAATCCGTTTGCCCGAAGTGGAAAAAAACGACACACTGCCCGAAACGTTCAAAAAAGAAGCTGTTAAAACAATTCCGGTTGAAGACATAGGCGTAGTGGTGCTCGATCACAAACAAATTACAATTACACAGGCTCTATTGGGCGCACTTCTGGATAATAATGCAGCAGTAATTACCTGCGATGATACGCGCCTGCCGTCGGGCATGCTGCTTCCGCTTGCGGGAAATACCCTGCAAACCGAGCGTTTCAGGGCGCAGATTGACGCCTCCCAACCGTTGAAGAAAAATCTTTGGCAACAAACCGTATCGGCAAAAATTGCCAATCAGGCTGCATTACTGGCCAAACTCGGGAAACCGGTTGACAATATGAAATACTGGAGCAGCAACGTGCTTTCGGGCGATCAGCAAAACCACGAAGCCCGTGCGGCCGCCTGGTACTGGAAAAATCTTTTTCCGCACGAATGGGGGTTTCTGCGCGAACGGAATGGCATTGCGCCCAACAACCTGCTCAATTATGGCTATGCGCTGCTGCGGGCTGTGGTAGCACGTGGTCTGGTAAGCTCCGGTTTGTTACCCACACTGGGCATCCATCACCGGAATAAATACAATGCCTATTGTCTGGCCGACGATATTATGGAACCCTACCGCCCTTTTGTGGACGAAATAGTGGTGAAGATTACCCGTTCGGGAACCGACTTTCAGGAACTCACCAAAGAAATAAAACAGGAGCTTCTGGGTATTCCGGTTATTGACGTGGAGCTTGACGGGGAGTCGAGTCCGCTCATGGTGGGTCTGCAACGTACAACGGCTTCATTAGCCCGTTGTTTTATGGGTGAGGCCCGAAAAATTGTGTACCCCGAATTGAAATGATGCGCCTAAACGCCTATCGCATATTGTGGATTCTTGTTTTTTTCGATTTACCCACCGAAACACAGAAAGACCGTAAGGTGGCGGCTAAATTCCGCAAAGAATTGCTGGAAGACGGATTTACCATGTTTCAGTTTTCCATTTACACACGGCACTGCCCCAGCCGCGAAAATGCCGAAGTACATATAAAACGCGTAAAAAAGATGCTTCCTTCGAAAGGGAAGGTGGGAATTTTAACCATCACCGATAAACAACTTGGGATGATGGAAGTGTTTTTTGGCCGCGACCCGCATACGCCGTTACCCGTTTCCCAGCAGCTGGAATTGTTTTAAATGCCGAACCGGGGCGGATACCCCGGTTCGGCAGGCTGATTTTTCAATCCTGTTTTCAGCCTTAATCTTTTGATCTTCAAAGTTTTAAACCCACCTCTGTTGTGAGCAATCATTACGAAGATACAATCTGAAAGCAAATCACAACGATTAACTCAGTAGGCAGATCATTGTACTGTTGTGAGCAATCATTACGAAGATACAATCTGAAAGCAAATCACAACGCTGCTGAATGCAATTGCGGATATGGAGTGTTGTGAGCAATCATTACGAAGATACAATCTGAAAGCAAATCACAACCGGAATTGCTTCAACAACAGACCAGCGGCTGTTGTGAGCAATCATTACGAAGATACAATCTGAAAGCAAATCACAACAAAACCTGAATGAAACCGCTGACATCGTAGTTGTGAGCAATCATTACGAAGATACAATCTGAAAGCAAATCACAACTTCTGCTTGCCTTTTGATTTCGGCGGCTATGTTGTGAGCAATCATTACGAAGATACAATCTGAAAGCAAATCACAACAAAGTATTCTGTGGTATATTCATTAGTTAAGTTGTGAGCAATCATTACGAAGATACAATCTGAAAGCAAATCACAACTACAGATATGAAATTTATTGCAGGAGGAAGGTTGTGAGCAATCATTACGAAGATACAATCTGAAAGCAAATCACAACTTGCGCCAGTAATTTACAAACGGATTATTTGTTGTGAGCAATCATTACGAAGATACAATCTGAAAGCAAATCACAACTCTGCCGTTTTCTGTTTGAAGTATTGCAGCGTTGTGAGCAATCATTACGAAGATACAATCTGAAAGCAAATCACAACTTGCACCTGATGCTTGGTTAAGAATTCGCAGTTGTGAGCAATCATTACGAAGATACAATCTGAAAGCAAATCACAACGTCTGCGTGTATCGAACCTTAACGCATCGCGTTGTGAGCAATCATTACGAAGATCCAATCTGAAAGCAAATCACAACTCAACCATGTGCATACCCTTTATGCGATTCGTTGTGAGCAATCATTACGAAGATACAATCTGAAAGCAAATCACAACAAGAAACCGACAAACGCAAGTGGATTAAAGGTTGTGAGCAATCATTACGAATATACAATCTGAAAGCAAATC